>CAYNVT010000035.1:0-28423 GCA_964400685.1 uncultured Bacteriovoracaceae bacterium
GATTCTTTGAGATTCTTTGAAAAAAATCTGGCAGGTTCAGATTTGATAATCCAGCCCTTCATCCTGCTGGTATCAAGAATCTTCGAAATAGAATATTTCAACGCCTTCATTTTCAAGATGGATATAAGCTATGTTGACAAATGAGGCTGACGGGATTTTATATAAAACATTCATTCTCAGGAGGTTTCATGGGCAATTTAACATCAGTAAATACCAGTACTCGATTTTGCGCAGTAATAGGAAACCCTGTTGCTCACAGTCTGTCACCTGCCATTCACAATGCCGCCTACGAACATCTGGGACTCGATTTCGTCTATGTCGCATCAAGGGTGGAGGATGTAAAAAATGCCCTGGCTGGCGTCAGGGCATTAAGCAATTTCAGGGGATTGAGCGTAACCATTCCCCATAAGATTGAGATCATGAAATATGTTGATGAAATCTCAGATACCGACAGAGCGATAGGCTCCATCAATACTGTCATACATGAAGGAGAGAAGCTTATCGGCCTGGGGACGGACGGGCCTGGTGCGATGAAGGCTCTTATAGATGGCGGGGTCGAGCTTAAAGGGCGAAATGTGCTGATTCTTGGTGCAGGCGGCGCATCAAGGGCGATTTCATTCACACTTGCGATGAAGGCCGGGATCTCAGGTATCACGCTGCTCGATATAAACGAAGTGCTGCTCAGGGGCCTGGAAAGAGACCTTGTCTCAGGGACGAAAACCTCGGTATCAGCAGAGCTTATCACTGATCATACAGTGGCAGATGCCATGAAAAGGGCGGATATAATTATCAACTGTACTTCGGTCGGCATGCACCCGAATGAGGGTGTTTCCCTTATACCTCCGGGCATGTTCAGGGAAGGCCAGGTCGTTTTCGACATAGTCTATAACCCGCTTGAAACAAAGCTCATCAAAGACGCAAAGGCATGCGGTCTTATAGTTATCCCCGGAGTTGAACTGTTCATAAATCAGGCGGCCCTTCAGTTTGAATATTTCACAGGGGTCAAGGCTCCCGTTGAAGTCATGAGAAAAGTTGTTCTGGATAAGCTGAGAATATAAAGAAAGAAGGGCGGTTATCATGCCGCCCTTAATTCTGATCAGTACAGGAACAGTGGTTTTCCTTCAAGATTTCTTATGTTCGGCCGGTATTTTTCAATGTCATAGAACTCATCGACGTTCACCCTCTTGATGCCCGTTGTAACCATGCTGAGAGGGATATGTGTATATACGCCGTTCTTTATGGCCAGCATCCTTCCGTAGATTTGTTTGCCTATCAGGTCAAGGGCGAGATTTGCAAAATTGAACCCTACCATCAGGTCGACGGAATCCGGGGCGCCGCTTCTCATCATGTATCCGATGGACTGGTATATCACTTCCTGTCCTGTCTGTTTTTTAAGGATATCTGTTGTGACCTGACCTATACCGCCAAGTTTTTTGTGCCCGTAAGGATCCTCCTCGCCGCTTTCAACTATGTTGCCTCCCATCAGCATCGCACCTTCGGAGATCGTCAGCATTGCATAGTTGCTCGGGTTTGATCTCTTGTCTTCCATGATAAGTTTTGCCAGCTTATCCGGATCGAAAGGCACTTCTGAAATCAATGCCCTGTCAACCGAGGAGAGGTAGGCAGCCATCAGGGATGTTTCACCGGAATTTCTCCCGAAAAGTTCTATAACGCCAATCCTTTCATGGGAGCCTACGCTTGAACGCATGTTTGTAATCAGCTGCTCGCTCCGGCTGACAGCAGTTGAAAAACCGATGCAGTAGTCTGTTCCGAATACGTCGTTGTCCATAGTTTTGGGGATTGCCACTACCTTGACGCCCTCACGGTGAAGCCTTTCGCTGTAGCTCTGTGTGTCATCTCCGCCTATGGGGACCAGGACATCCAGATTAAGAGCTTCGATGACCTTTAGTGCATGAGGCGTCATGTCAAACCTGTCCCCATCGGTTACGCTGTTTTTAAGATGAACAGGGAGGTCTTTAGCCTTTACCTTCGAAGGGTTTGTGCGCGATGTGTGGAGAAACGTACCGCCTGAACGGTCCACTGTCCTGACTGTCTGTTTGTCCAGATGAGTTGCATTTACGGCATTATCTTTAAAACTCAGTTCCGGATTGTAATTCAAAACGCCGAACCAGCCCCTTCTTATGCCGATTACCTCATGACCTTCATCAATTGCCCTGTAAACCAGGGCCTTGATGCATGGATTAAGACCCGGCACATCACCGCCCCCTGTCAGTATTCCTATTCTCATATCATCCCCTCCCGGTATAAAAGTGTGTTTATGTTTACTGGCAGATGGAAAAGTTTGTCAAGAGGTGCATATACGCGTGCTTTTTGAAGGGATTGATTTAAAGGGATGTCTCTGTTAAAACTCTATTCTAATATGGATCCGCTTCTGATTGAAAAGGCTGCAGACATCATCATAAGTTCTCATCATGCGATAGCGCTCACCGGCGCCGGTATTTCCACCGAATCCGGAATCCCGGATTTCAGGTCGCCGGGGGGGATATGGGAAAGATATGATCCCATGATTTTCTTCTTTGACAGGTTTATTTCCCATCCTGAAAGTGTTTGGCGATCATTCATCGAAATGTTCACTGCAGGCGATCTTCCCCTGTGGGATGCAAAACCGAACCTGGGGCATGAGGCAATGTCGACTCTGGAACATGCAGGGCTTCTTAAGGCAGTCATTACCCAGAACATAGACAATCTTCACCAGAAAGCCGGCAGCCGGAACGTCATAGATTTTCATGGGAATATGCTCTTTGCAAAATGCATGAGCTGCTCAAAAAAAATCTGGTACAAAGATGTTGTTGAACAGGTCAGACATACAATTCCGCCGGTTTGCTCATGCGGGGGTCTGTTGAAGCCTGATGCTGTGCTGTTCGGAGAACCCATTCCAGCCGAAGCAATGAGGAAGTCGATCGACGAGGCCGAATTATGCGATCTCGTACTTGTTGTGGGAACATCGGCTCAGGTTGAACCGGCGGCTTCATTACCTCTCATTGCAAAAGGAATGCATTCTTCATCAAGAAGGCTTGGCGGATTTAATGCATGCATAAAGGAATGCAGGATTATTGAGATCAACAGGGAGCCGACGCCATTGACAGAGAGGGTGTCGGATTTCATTATACAGGGATCAACAGGAGTGATTCTTAAGAGCATTGTCGAGAGAATCAGAAAATTAAAGAGAATATAATGAAAGATTACATTACGTGTCCGAAAAGAAAAGGCAATCCAAAAATATCTGTGGAGGTATGTGCGAGTTCCTGCAGAAGGAATAAGACCTGCAAAGTGTTTTATGTATTCAGAAACCCACCGTTAACCCCCGAACTTGCAAATGTGATGCTGCGCCAAAGGGTTTAACAATCATTCAGGGTTCTTTGCCGGTCGTTTCTTTCTATCCCGATTCTTAATAAAGAAAAAAGGAGACTCTGGTATGGAAATAAAAAGAAGAGATTTTATCAGGATGACCGGCGGGCTTATGCTTGTTGCGAGTATGCCTGGAATTTACGGATTTGGAGATCTGACAAGAAAAGGTATCAGGGAAGATGATTATTCAAAGGTCGCGAAACTGCTGAGCAGGGACGAATTTGACATACTGAATATGGCCTCGCTTGCGCCGAGCGGACACAATGCCCAGCCCTGGAAAATCAGGGTAATAGAATCAGGAAAATGGATGCTTGGATCTGCCAGACTGAGATGGCTTCCAGGAGTGGATCCTGCAAACAGGGAACTTATGCTTTCCATAGGAGCCTTTCTGCGGAATCTTGAGATCGCCGCCGGCGTTAAGGGCTACTCTTCCCACATAGACATCCTATCCATCGATCCCAAGGACAACTCCATTGCAGAAATTACCCTTAAGAAGGCCAAAGCTTCTTCTTTCAATATTGAAAAACTGACTTCAAGACGTACTGTAAGAAAAGACTTATTAAACCAGCCGTTAACAGCTACGGATTATTCATTTATAACCAGCGGCAATAAAGAAGATTTCATTTTTATTCCCAGGGGTACGAAAGAGGCATCATACCTTCAGACCGCAACGATTGAGGCCAATCGTACCCAGGCCGGCCGCGGACCTGCATGGGAAGAGCTTTCAAACTGGATAAGGTGGTCCAACAGTGATGCGAGGAAATTCAGAAACGGCCTTACCCCCGCATCAATGGATATCAAAGGTGTTGCGGGGTGGGTTGTGAGGAATTTTTACAGCAGGAAGACAGTCCTTACCGATGAATTTAAAAAGAAATCCGTTGAGATGGTAGCGCATCAGGTTTCAAATAATGGGGGCTGGATTATAGTCACCTCTCAAAAATCAGATATAGCCTCTCTCATCTCTACCGGATCAAAGTTTGAGGATATGTTCCTTAATGTGAGGGAAAAAATGATTGCAGTGCATCCCATGACCCAGATACTTGAAGAAATTCCATTCAGGGATAATGTCAATAAGGAACTTGGCATCAGTAATAAAATTCAGTTTATATTAAGAACCGGTTACCTGAAAAAATATCCTGTTCCTGTTAGTTTGAGGATGCCCGTTTCCTGGTTTGTGAGCTCTTAGGACATGCACGGATTTATAGAGAATTTCCTTACTTTCATACAGCTTCACAAGGAACTTGGCTATCTGGCCATGTTACTGATTTCTTTCCTTGAATCCATTGCCTTTTTCGGAGAAATAATTCCAGGAACAACACTGCTGGTTATAGTCGGCGCGATGGCTGCAAAGGGGGTAATGGACTCTGAAATACTGATCGTAGCGTCAACACTCGGAGCCATAGCCGGAGATGTCTTCAGCTTCTGGCTTGGCAGAAGAGGTGAAGGGGTTCTCGGCAGGTTCGGACGTTTTGTAAAGCCCGAATATCTTGAGAAGGGAAGGGAATTCGTTAAGAAGCATGGCAGTAAGAGCATTCTTCTCGGAAGATTTATCGGTCCGCTGAGACCCATAGTCCCTTTTGTCACTGGACTTTTCAGTATGAGCACGAAAAAATTCATCATCTGGGACGTTATAAGCGCATTGAGCTGGTCAATGGTATATATATATCTTGGAAACGCCATCTGGATAATATGGGAACTGGCAAAGATGTGGAGCACAAGGGGCGGAGTGATTGTGCTTCTGCTTCTGGCTACAGTCGTAACCGTATATCTTCTCCGTGAATACATAGTGCATCAAAGCATGGTTTTCCTGACTCATGCAGGCAGTGTCTGGGACAGGATGGTCGGTTTCCTGCAAAGAAGCTCTTCAGCCGTAATACGGTTTGCCGGACGGAGAATTGACAGAAAACACTTAACAGGGCTTAAACTGACACTGGCCTTTACAGTTTTTATTCTGTGTTTTGCCCTTCTTGCCGCGATAGTTCTGGATGTTGTCAGAACTAATGCTGTAACCGATTCCGACTTGAGAATTGTCAGTTATCTCTACATTTTCAGAACACCCGGCATGGTGGAGTTTTTCTCATGGATAGGTGTTCTCGGGAATATATGGGTTGTCGTTACTCTTGGTGTCGTTATAACAGTAATGATATGGCTGGTTAAAGAGTCCGGATATGTATTGCCCATGTGGCTGGGGATTGCAGGCAGCTATATATGCAACTTAACGGGAGGGGTATTCTTTAAACGGCCTCTGCCGGAAATGCCTGCTGTTGCGGAACATGTCTATTACTTCCCAAGCGCATATTCCAGTGTATCGTTGATGTTTTACGGCTATATCGTATATTTTATCCTGAAGGTATCACAGAATATAAGGACCAAACTTAATGCAGTGTTTGTTTTGATACCTGTCATTATTCTTACAGGCTTTTCAAGGATATACCTGGGAGTACACTATTTGAGCGATATTGGGGCGGGATGGGCCCTGGGGATGCTTTGGCTTATCATGTCGATCATGATTGCCGAATACCTGGAGTATACCCATCCGCACGGACATATTCATGCAGTGCCTTCTAAAATTAAAGCCTTGTTAGCTGCTCTTGCTGCATGCTGGATTGTGTTGTTTCTGTTTTTCGGTTTGAGCGAATATTCAAAAGTTTCTCATGTAAAAGAGGCCCCCTTGCTTAAAGAGTCAAAAAATCCGGCGGACATTTTCCTGACAGAGCATTATCCCAGATATTCTGAATCATTATTCGGCGATAAACGGGAACCGATCAACATTATAATTGCGGCGGATAGTCTGAACGAGCTCGAAATGTACATGGGAAAAGCCGGTTGGAGGCTTGCAGACGAAACGAGCTTTTCAAATGTTCTCAAAAGAGCGAAGGCTATTATAACAGATGAAAATTATTATAATTCGCCTGTTACTTCGTCTTTCTGGCGTTCGCGCATACAGGATGCCGCCTATGAGAAACCCGCACTGAAATCGGGAATTGCCGAGATGCACTGGCTGAGGATATGGAGAACCGGGGAAAAGACATCCGACAACAGGGAAATATTTGTTGGCAGCGCCTCTTATGATATCAGTCTTGGTTCGAAGTTCATCCATGAGATTAAGCCGGATATAGATGCGGAGAGAGATGCTCTTCTAGGATCTCTCAATTCATCCGGGGCAGTCCTGACTTACTGGAGAATTAAATTAGTCGACAAGGTTAATAAAAAGAAACTCTTCGGCAGGAACTACTTTACGGATGGTATGGCTGTTGTAATTATCCTGAAATGATGAGGCAGGGTTAACCAGATTTTTTTGTTCCCTTTTCTATGTCGATTATCACATGGCCGCCGGGAAATTCCTTGGTTACGAAAGGATCCAGAGAATCCATCTTACGGATAATGTCTCTGATTTTTCTGGATTCATTAAGTATTTCGCCTGCCATTGACCTTATTTTATCATTCTGGGTAGCCCTTTGTATTTCATGCGCGAGCCCCATCAGCACGGTCAATGGCTGGAAGACTTCATGTGACATTGTTGTTGCAAGCTCTGCGACAAGTCCCACCTGGCCCAGACGCTCAAGGTCGTCACGTCTGGAAATATAGTCAAACGCACGTAATACGGTATTGAGGAGAAATTCCGGGACAAAGGGCTTGATGATATAGTCATATGCCCCGAGCCTTAAGGCTACGATTACACTGTCAATGCTTGCGTGGTCAGTCATAACTATGACGAGACTTTCTCTTTTCCTTTTCTTGAGATAATCAATAATCCCGAAACCGTCTATATCTGACATTTCCAGGTTTGTTATCACGATCGGGAAATCTTCTCCTGCAAGGATTTCCATGGCCTCTTTCCCGCCTCCGGCCCGTATTACTTCCAGTCCCTGGGAAATAAGTATATCTTCGAGAAGACATGCATTCGCATCATCCTGTTCGATGATGAGGGTCTTTCTTGCAGGCAGATTTTTCTTTCTGTCGGGCATGCTGATTAAAATAAGTAACGCTTAACAATAAATCAAGAAGCATCTCGAATAGTTCAAAAATGAGATGCTGTGGATAAAGGAGATCATATTAATCTAGTGGAGACAGTTCGTGATACCGGTACTGCCAATATATGCGTGAACCAGGGCAACGATAGGGGATGACATGCGATTGTAATGCTCGCCATATTCGACTACAAACCTTTCACCCGCAAAGTAAATTACAACCGGCCTTACGCCTTCCCAATTTCCTTTGCTCTGGTTTATGGTTTCAGTCATCATCATAATCGCTTATCTCCTCTTTCGTGTCCTATTTGTATGTATCGGCGGCAATTAGAATTGCTTAACAGGGATAATATAAAATCAGGATTTATTGATGCGTTCCTTTATATGATTCAGGATATTAAGGGCTTCAATGGGAGTTGTGCTTGGCAGATCGATTTCCCTTATCCGGCTGATTATGTCCGATTCAAGCACATTTTCCGTAACATCCGGCTTCGGCGAGTCAAAAATGCATGTCTGCGTCATGGCGCTTGAACCGGAAGATGTACCGACTGTTCTAGCCTTTCTGTCTATGCTGCCCAGGACCAGCCTGGCATTGGCAATAACCTCTTCAGGGATGCCTGCAAGCTTCGCTACATGGATTCCATAGCTTCTGCCGGTTGCGCCCCGTCTGACCTCTCTTACGAATACGACATCATGGCCGCTTTCTTCGACCGCCATGTGGTAGTTCTTGATGCCCTTGTTCTTCCGGGCCAGATCGGCAAGTTCATGATAGTGAGTAGCGAAGAAAGTCCTTGTTCCCAGCCTGTCAAGGTATTCAGAAACGGCCCATGCCAGGGACATGCCGTCATAGGTGGATGTTCCGCGTCCGATCTCATCAAGTATCACCAAAGAGGACTCTGTTGCGTTCTTGAGGATATCTGCCGTTTCGCTCATCTCCACCATGAAGGTGCTCTGTCCTGTCGAGAGGTTGTCTGATGCGCCTATCCGTGTGAATATCCTGTCGGCGATCCCGATTGAAGCGGATTTCGCAGGCACGAACGACCCCATCTGGGCCATGATGACGATAAGGGCGATCTGGCGCATGTATGTCGATTTCCCGGCCATGTTGGGCCCTGTAATGATATGAATGGTATCTGCCGCAGGGTCGAACCGGCAGTCATTGGGGACGAACTCTCCTGCTTTCAATACCTTTTCGACAACCGGATGCCGTCCCGCCCTGATTTCAATTGTGCGTCCCCGTTCAACAAGAGGCCTGGAATAGCCGTTTTCAAGCGCTGCCTGCGCCAGAGATGATATGGCGTCAATCACAGTAATTCCGTTTATCGTTTTTTTGAGGCCTTCCTTCTGTGAGGCAGTAAACCCCTTAAGCTCGGAAAATATCCTGGCCTCAATTTTTACAATCAGATCCTGTGCATTAAGGAGTCTTACTTCATATTCTTTCAATTCCGGAGTGATATAGCGCTCGGCATTGACAAGGGTTTGCTTGCGGATATAGCTCTGGGGGACCTTTTCGGCCTGGGCTTTGGTGACCTCTATATAATAGCCGAAAACGCGGTTATAGCCTATTTTTAGCGTGGTGATTCCTGTTATGGATTTCTGCTGGGCTTCATGCTCTGCGATCCATTTCCTTGAATCCCTCCTTATTTCTCTCAATTCGTCAAGCTCGCCATCGATGCCGCTCCTGATAACAGGGGCTTCGCCAAGTTTGATGGGAGGGTCATTGACAAGTGTTTCCATAATTTTCGTTCTTATGTGTTCAAGGGGGTCAAGCTCCAGATTCTTAATAAGGCGGCTTTCAAAGCCTTTAAGCAGGGATGTCAGAAGAGGGACCTGTTCAAGTCCCTGGGCCAGGGAAAACAGATCCCTCGGGGCTGCCCTGTCAGAGACTATCCTGCCGAGGATGCGCTCGAGGTCATAGACTCCTTTCATGACTTCCCTGATTTCAGATAATACTTCAGGATTGTTTTTGAGCTCACCCAGTGCATCAAGCCTTTCATTGATCGCGGCTTCATCCATTAAAGGGAAATTGAGCCAGTCTGCAAGCCTTCTGGCCCCCATAGAGGTTTTTGTCTTATTGATGATATTATAAAGGCAGTCCTCTTTTGATTTAGACAAGGACTCGAACAGCTCGAGATTCCTTTTTGTGTTCGTCCCGAGCATCATGTAAAGGCCGGGGTTATAAAACCTTATGGATGTTATATTGCCTGCGGACGATTTCTGCTTTTCCAGTACATAACTGAGTACCATAACAGCTGCCATTGCTGCTGCCTGGCTGCCTTCAAGGCCGAGGCCGGCAAGGGACGCCGTCTTGAAATGCGAACACAGGATTTCGCGGCATCTGGGCAGAGAAGGTATGCAATCGATAATGCTCGTATAAAAACCCTGAGGGACAACAGCTCCATCCTGACACAATATCTCGCTAGGCGATATGCGGCTTAATTCGCTCACGAAATCATTATGGCTGCCAAGTTCTGTGACGCGAAAGTCACCCGTGGTGATGTCCGTAAAGGCAATACCATAAGAGTGCGCTTTATCGTCATGAAAGACCGCCATAAGGTAATTCGAACTGCTGCCGTCAAGGTGGGTTTCTTCATTCACGAGACCGGGGGTAAGAACCTGCACGACCTCTCTCTTTACAAGACCTTTGCCGGTAACTTCACCCTGCTCGCAGACAGCCACCTTTTTGCCCGCCTTGATAAGCTTTGCAACATAGGATGTGGCGCTGTGGTAAGGCACCCCGCACATCGGTACGGGATTTTCTTTTGCCTTGTCGCGTGTGGTCAGGACAATCCCGAGGATTTTCGAGGCCTCGATCGCATCCTGATAAAACATCTCATAGAAGTCTCCCATGCGGTAGAACAGTATGGCATCAGCATGCCGGTTCTTGATCTCATGATACTGCTGCATCATGGGAGTAGTCTTTTCGGTCATGGGTGAAGAATATAGACGAAAGAACAGGTCTGGACAAGCGGGCAGTTAATTCCAGCCTTTATTTAACTGTATTGACTGCGGATATTGCTTAATCGTTTACCCGTTTTACTGCCTTTTCGGAAATAAGGTCGTTCAATTCCTGCATGAGCACGCGCTCGTGAGCATCGATGATGCCGTCTGCGTGGATGAGTTCTATGATTTCCTCATATTCCGAATTCTTGATCACATGATCATCGATCGCCTTTTTGATTACTTCTTCGAGCTGTTTTCCGCTTTTTGTAAGCATATTGTTAAAATCCTCCTTTAATGGGTTTTGTTTTTGCCAGCCTTACCTTTTTTTCAATTTCAACGACTATTAAAACTATTACAGAAACCGCAAGTATTCGCAGCCAGGATGCAATCCCGATGGGCTGGCTCTGGAATGCCCTGTTCATGAAAGGCAGGTATGTAAAGGCAATCTGGAGCAGTACCATAATGCCTGCCCCGGCAAAAACCCAGGGGTTGCTGAAAAAGCCGACGGAAAGAGGTGTTTTTTCTAAAGAACGGCAGTTGAACAGGTAAAATAGTTCAACCATTACAAATACGTTCACGGCAACTGTTCTGGCTTCATTAACAGGTACACCGTTTCTAAGCTCCCATTCAAAAAGGCCGAATGCGCCAACAAGAAGCAGAAAGCCCACAATTATTATTCTCCATATAAGAACCCTGGTGAGAATAGGCTCTTTGGGGTCCCTTGGCATACGCCCCATGATGCCCGGCTCTTTTGGTTCGAACACCAGCATTAAGCCGAGCAGCACGGCTGTTGTCATGTTTATCCAGAGGATCTGAACTGGCAGTATAGGCAGCAACACCCCGGCAATTACGGCGGCGAGAATGACGAGGCCTTCACCGATGTTTGTCGGCAGTGTCCAGACAATGAATTTGGTTATGTTGTCGAATGTGCCCCTGCCTTCTTCCACGGCAGCTTCGATAGTGGCGAAGTTGTCGTTGGTCAGAACCATGTCTGCTGCTTCCTTTGCCACATCCGTGCCTGTAATGCCCATTGCAATGCCTATGTCCGCCCTTTTAAGCGCAGGTGCATCATTCACGCCGTCACCGGTCATGGCGACAATGTTTCCGGTTTCCTGAAGAGCCTTTACCAGTCTGAGCTTTTGTTCAGGAGCAACGCGTGCAAACACCGAAACTCTGGCAGCGACATCGACAAGCTCCTCATCGCTTATTTCCGTCAGGTCTTTGCCGGTTATTACCGTGTCTGCATTTTTTAGCCCGATTTTGCCGGCAATTGCAGATGCCGTAAGCGCGTGATCGCCTGTTATCATCTTTACCTGAATACCTGCGTTGTGGCAGTCTTTGACAGCTTCGATGGCTTCTGCCCTGGGCGGGTCTATCATACCCTGAAGTCCCAGGAAGCTCATGCCGGATTTTACTTCGTCATGCCCTAGGCTGTTATATTCTTTGCATTCAAGCTTCCTTGCAAATGCAAGCACTCGAAGGCCTTTTGAAGCCATTATTGAAACGGCTTTATGAATCTTTTCCTGATCGACGGTTGTTGCCTGGCCATCAGCGCCCATGACGGACGAGCATCTTTCCAGCACGGCCTCAACCGAGCCTTTCATGTATATTACGCACGCGTCTTCATCAGGGTCGTGATTGAGCGTCGCCATATACTGATGCTGCGATTCGAAGGGAAGCGTGTCCATTCTGCCCCATCTTCTAATCAGGTCGTCATGGTCATATCCGGCCTTTGCCGCGGCGGTGATAAGAGCTCCTTCGGTCGGGTCCCCGACTACACTGAAGCGGCCTTCTTTCTGAACTATCCTGCTGTCGTTGCACAAAAGCCCGCATTTAAGGCATTCCTTAAGATTTATGCTCAGGGCTTCCAGACCCGCGCCTTCTGCTGTTAAAATGCTCCCTTCATAAGCATAGCCCGAGCCGCTTAACTGATATGATTCATCGCCTGCCATTATTTCAAGTACTGTCATCTGGTTTTCAGTAAGTGTCCCGGTTTTGTCAGAGCAGATAACCGTGGTACTGCCGAGAGTTTCCACAGCGGGCAGTTTTCTTATGATAGCCTGCCTTTTCGCCATTCGAGCTACACCGATTGCAAGCGTTATGGTGAGCGCTGCCGGCAGGCCTTCAGGAATTGCACCGACTGCAAGCGCAACAGCGGCCATGAACATATCGACTGCGCTTTCCCCTCTGAGGAAGCCGATTGCAAAGGTAAGAGCAGCTAAAAATAAAATGACATAAAGCAGCACCTTGCTGAACTCGGCGATTTTCTTGAGAAGAGGTGTCTCAAGCTCTTGAGTCTTTTCAATCAGCTGTGATATGCGGCCCACTTCTGTATTGTTTCCTGTTTCGGTTATCACACCTGTTGCCTGTCCGAATGTTACCAGCGCCGAACCGTAGGCCATATTCTTTCTGTCAGCCAGAACCGTATCTTCCGGCAAAACATCAAGCGATTTATCCACAGAAACCGACTCTCCGGTAAGCGCTGATTCATCAACCTGAAGGTCTTTTGATGAAATCAGGCGCATGTCCGCCGGGACCTTGTCGCCTGACTGAAGAAGCACAATGTCGCCAGGTACGATATCGGCAGAAGATATCCTGATTTTTTCACCAGAGCGGATGACGGTAGCCTCTGTAACCATAGTGTTTGCAAGGGCTTCAATGGCCTTGACAGCTTTTGACTCCTGAATGAAACCGATTAATGCGTTGACTAAAACGACGCCGAAAATAACGCCTGAATCGACAAATTCCTTTAGAAGAAAGGTTATAAGAGCCGCAGCAAGCAGTATGTATATCAAAGGCTGATGAAACTGCAGCAAAAAGCGCATCAAAGGCCCCTTGCCCTTTTTTGAAGTTATCGCGTTCGGGCCGTATTCTAAAAGCCTCTTTTGTGATTCGTCATTTGATAATCCTTTTACCCTGTCGGTCCTAAGAAGTCTCAGTGATTCCACTGAATCGATGTTGTGCCATTTTCTTCCTTCAAGTCTTTCCATAAGAAGCTCCTTTCCGGTGCTTGCCGAAATTAAATAATACTAACAAAAAAAAGACCTTTACCGCAAATGATTTAGGTTGCGGTAAAGGTCTTGCCTGCCATGCTTTAAGCAAGCGGTGCCGGGCTAATTAAGCCGTGCTGACGACAGCCGCTTTTAAGCTACTCCCCTTTACGGGTTTTGTTCTACACATGCTGGATATCTCATGAAGGAACCATGATAGTCAATAATATCAATCAATTATAACAAAAATGTAATGTTAATGGATAAATGCGTAATAAAACAAAAGAAGTCTGAGCTTGAAATGGAATAAATTGAAAGAATCCCAGATGTCCAGGTACCCGGACGTTCCTCGGATGTTCAGTTGACATAAAGGGGGGAATTATCGGCGATAAGTAAATGCTTTCATATGATTCTATATGTTGAGAAAACCTTTACCTTTGGGATGCTGAAAGTCTTATGCCCTCCTGTTGAAATCAATACAAATCAGAGCAATTCTAAAAGTATCAATAACGGCACGTGATCATCAAATAATTGCCTTCCGGGAAAGACCGGGTAGCTTGAGGGAATCGACGGTTGAGCAGGTTTAAAGACGGCAACGGGAGATCTGTAATAATAGAGAAGGCCATCGCAGTCTGGATATCAGTAATATCTCGAGGCCTCATGGCCTATAAGATTATATCTGGGTTTCCTGGCTCATTTTGTCAGAGCCGATCTTAACTTATGCGATTTCAACTGAGTCTTTTCACCCTTTCCGACGGGCTGATTATATCAATTATCCTTACGCCGAATTTATCACCTGAAACCAGAACCTCTCCCCTGGCAATAAGCCTGTTGTTCACAAATATATCGACCGGTTCGCCGGAAAGCTTGTTGAGTTCGATCACCGAACCCTGCCCGAGCTTAAGCATATCGCCTATCAGCATTTTTGTCCTGCCTATTTCAACAGATATTTCGAGAGGAATATCCAGTACGAAATCCAGCTCTCTAGGCCGGTCCTTTTCGGAAGAGGTCTTTTTAAGCTCCCTGAATTTCGGCTCCTCAAGGGATTCACTGATCCTTTCTCCAATCTGGTGTGTGTCCCCGGTTTCCTTGTCTATTTCCGTGATGCTCAGTTCATCGGCCCGGCCCCTTGATAGAAGAGACTGGACTTCGCTGACATTTCCAGTACTCTCAAATATCCTGTCTTCGTCTTCCATGATATTCCTCCGGATTATTCTTTCCCGTTATAAGTCCTTAATATCTCAACCGCCAAATTTTTTCCCAGGGTGCCCGCTTTGCCGTAAAATTTAGTCTCACCCTGTACGTTTACTTCGACTTCACCATCAGGTGAATTATCAAGCATTATGACATCACCTTTCTTAAGGTTTGCTATCTGTCTTCCTGTCAGTTTTGAATTGCCCAGTCTGGCTGATATTTCCACTGGTACGGAGTTAAGATGTCCCTTGAAATTTTCAGTCCATACCCTGTCGGCAGGCCGTGGTGAATTGCCTGGTGCCACGGCACCGAAGCTTGGTTTTATAAGCTCGATCAGCACATAAGGGAGGCATACCATGACTGAACCGTTGACATGTTCAAGACCTGCTTCAAACTCGGCAACTATTACAGTGTCATTATCATTGATAATCCCTGAGAACTGTGGATTGGATTCATTCCTGACATAATTAAGTTCAAGATCCACAACAGGTTTAAATGCCTCGTTAAGGTCCTTTACCGCACCAACAGCCACTTTCCTGAGCATGCTCTGTTCTATGGATGTGAATTCCCGTCCTTCCATTTTATAACCGCTTCCTGTATCTCCCTTGCCGCCGAAGAAAAGATCGACCAGAGAAATGACGAGTTTCGTTTCAAGTATTATAAGGGCGCTGATATTAAATTTTTCCGATCGTACTATATTGATGCTTGACGGCACTGAAATAGAGCGCATGAAATTGCCAAGCCTCAGTGTTTCAAGAGAGGCATAGGAAATAGTTCCCATCTTCCTGAGCATATTTGACAGCCTTAGCCTGAAAAGTCTGCAAAATCTTTCATTGACGGCATCCAGTTGCGGCAGTTTCCCACGGACGATCTTGTCGTGGGCGGCGAAATCATAGGGTCTGGTGATCCATACCTCATTCAGTTTCCCATTGTCCGTTCGTTCCCGGGAAATCTCTCCGCCCTCCATGCCTCTGAGAAGGGCGTCGACCTCTTCCTGACTCAATATCTGTCCCATTTTTCCCTCTACTGTGTTGATGCCGTACCGTTTGTATCGGTGTAAGGCTTTACCTTGAGAATTACAATTTCCAGACGGGATTTAATTGCCTGGTTGTTCTTGTCAATTGAAGGCCTTCTGTTGCCATAACCGGCAATACTGAATCTTGTTGGGCTCATGCCGGATTCGTAAATAAAATAGTCGAGAGCAGAAGCAGCCATGTCGAGAGAAAGCTTCGAATCCATTGCATCATTGCCGGAATTGGCGGTATGCCCCTCTATTGAAATGAAATCCTGTGTCCCCTTCAGGGAAGCAGCAATAGCACGCAGATATTTTAATGCGTTTTTGTTCAGCTTTCCTCCCTCACGCTCAAAAGCTAATGAACCGGACAAGGTTAAAACCGTGCCGCGTTCACTTTCTGAAATAAAGAATCTTCCTTCCTCCTCGGGGAATGACGATATTATTCTGTTAAGGCTATCAACCGAAAAAGCGGACTGTTGAGCACTCAGCATAACCATGTCCGAAGGAAGGATTTTATCGTGCAGGTTTACGGCGATATCCTTATCCTTATTTAAACTGAGTGTTTTGACTACGGTTTTTTCGTTGAATCCGCTCATTGCGACGATCATGACGAAAAAGGTCATAAGAAGAGTGATAATGTCGGAAAAGGTTGTCCTCCAGCTATCCTGAGGGGATATGCTGAGAAAAGCATTTTCATATCTCACTTTGTGCATCACTTTTCCTCAATAGGTATTTCGTAACCTTTGTAATTATAGACAGGAGGCAGAGGGGTTTCCCCCTTCTTTAATTCTTTTGCTTTTATGATCGCGTCCCCCTTTATTCTGCCTGCTATGGTGATCTCCACTCTGGAGTTGATGTTTCTGCCTGCCTCGGTTGAATTTGAAGATACGGGATGTTCAGGACCCATGCCGTAGACCCGCATTTTTTTATAATCTATGCCTTTGCCTGCCAGACAGTTCATGACCGCCATTGCCCTGGCTGCCGAGAGTGTCCAGTTTGAATTGAATGATGCGGTTTCGACAGGTCTGGAATCTGTAAAGCCTGTTATAACGATTTCATTCGGTATGTCTTTTATGAGCGAAGCGATAGCGGCAACCTTTTCAATGGAATCGGGTTTGAGGCTGGCGGAGTCTTTGTCGAAAAGCAGTTCTCCCTTTATAGCAAGTGTTGTTCCCAGGGGGGTTGAATAGATACCCGTGCCACTTATGATCCCTTCTGCGAGAAGGGCCTTTCTGAATCTAATTATATCAAGGACATCAGCCTCGGTCATGGAAATAGTCTTGATGCCTTTTGTCTGTGACGGGGCCATACCGAAGCCTTCGACGATAGAATTGATGCCCAGTCTGGTTTTTCTTGAATCAGGTATTGATAAAGATGCAAGCGCTACAAAAAATGTCATCAAAAGGAGGCTGATTGATGTCATGATTACAAGATTTGATCTCCTTTTGAGAGATAAATTATGTACACTGCTGTTCATTATTCTTCCCTGGTTTTTCCTTTCTCTGTTTCTCTGAGTCTTGGTGCCAGATACGCGAGAATCTTTCACTCAACAATACTCGGATAGTCTCCCGCAGAAATGTAAATTATCCCTTCAACAATGATGCCCCTTATCAGCATCTCTTCACTTGAACGGGAGGAAAGTTTCCCGGCCATGGGCAATGCGAAGAGGTTGGCGATAAGAGCGCCGTAAAATGTTGTCATCAGGGCCACGGCCATTGCCGGCCCGATGCTTGAAGGATCGTTCATTGATTGCAGCATCTGGACAAGACCGATCAGTGTCCCTACCATTCCCATTGCAGGGGCATATGTTGCAATAGAGTTTAAAATATCCGTGCCCTTTCTGTGCCTGATCACCAGATTGTCGATCTCGCTTTCAAGGATATCACGGATCGACTGGGGTTCGAGGCCGTCTATTACAAGCTCCAGACCCTGCTTGAGGAATGGGTCTTTTATATCGACCGCAGCTGATTCAAGCGCCAGTATTCCCTCGCGTCTGGCTTTAGTGGCAAATGTTACAAATGCGGTTATCAGGCCTTTCGAATCATAAGCCGATGCCTTGAAGGCATTTTTGATGACACCTACTACACCGCCTATGTCTTTTAATGGGAAATTGATGAATACAATTCCGAGTGTGCCCCCAATTACTATAAACGCACTCGGCAAGTCCCAGAACAAACTCAGAGGACTTCCCATGAGGATTCCGTATAGGATCATCCCCAGGGCGACAACCAATCCGATAATAGTTGCAAGGTCCATATTCACACCTGCCTTCGATTCACTCATAGTTAAGCAAGCATGATGCCAGCTGTTTAAAATGAGGCAAAAGCCTGTATCTGCCTGCATCTTTATAAGTGTTACAACCCTTATCGGCGTTTAGCCTTCAACAGTTTATTGACGGTTTGATGAAATATTTATGGCGGTCGGAAAAATCAGCAGCGAGTGGCGGGTTATCAGTGGAGAGTTAAAGCAAAATATAATGTCTTATAATAAAATATGCATGGTAACACTTTGTTTTCATGAAACAACATACATTATTACAGACGAACTGATATTTGAGAAACCAGGAATTTTTTTCTTGATAAAAGGGGTCTCTTTCTATAACCATATATGTCTACATATTTTTCCACAATAAACTTCCTTGAGAAGGAGAACGCATGGCAAAAAAATACGTGTATCTTTTTGGTGGAAGGGCAACCAAAGCAGAAGGCAGCGCAGACATGAAGGCCCTTCTTGGCGGAAAAGGCGCAAATCTGGCGGAGATGACAAACCTGAGCATACCTGTTCCTCCCGGATTTACTATCTCGACCGAAGTCTGTTCGGTTTATTATGAAACCAACGGGATTCCCAAAGAGATTAAGACTCAGGTAAAAGATGCCCTCAGAAAGGTTGAGAAGATCATGGGGCTTTCTTTTGGCGACCCGGAAGCACCGCTTCTGTTTTCCGTACGTTCGGGCGCAAGGGCATCCATGCCTGGCATGATGGATACTGTTCTCAACCTGGGCATCAATGATGAAACCGTTCAGGGTCTTATCAAGATGAGCGGAAACGAGCGTTTTGCATGGGACTGCTACAGAAGGTTCATCCAGATGTATTCCGATGTTGTAATGGAAGCCGATTCCCAGGAGCTTGAAGAAGAACTTGAGAAGATGAAGGCAAAGAAAGGCGTCAGGCTCGATACCGAGCTCGATGCCAACGACCTTAAGAAGCTTGTGAAAATATTCAAGGAGAAAGTGGAAAAACTCACGGGCGATCCTGTTCCCACCGACCCGATGGAGCAGCTCTGGGGAGGCATTAATGCTGTCTTCAGGTCATGGAATACACCGCGCGCCATTACATATCGCAAACTGAACAACATTCCGGATTCATGGGGGACTGCGGTAAATGTTCAGGCCATGGTATTTGGAAACATGGGCACCAGTTCCGCCACAGGCGTATGCTTTACCCGCGATCCGTCAACCGGCGAAAAAATATTCTATGGCGAGTACCTGATAAATGCACAGGGCGAGGATGTCGTTGCAGGAATACGCACGCCGCAGCCCATGAACGAAAAGGGCAAGCGTGACAAGGATCAGGTATCCATGGAAAAGGCGATGCCCGATCAGTACAAACAGCTCGTTGAGATATACAAGACACTTGAGAAGCATTACAAGGACATGCAGGATATGGAGTTCACGGTCCAGGAGGGCAACCTGTGGATGCTGCAGACCAGGAACGGTAAACGCACTGCCGCGGCTGCCGTTAAAATTGCGGCCGACATGGTTGACGAGGGTCTTATAGACAAGGAAGAGGCTGTTCTGAGGATTGACCCTGAACAGATAAATCAGCTCCTGCACCCGACAATAGATCCGAAGGCAAAGAGGAATATAATCAGCAAGGGCCTGCCCGCGTCTCCTGGCGCTGCGGTCGGCAAAGTGGTGTTCTCATCTGAAGATGCCGAATTCGAAGCAAAGCACGGCCAGAAAGTCATTCTTGTCCGCGTAGAGACATCACCCGAAGACATCCACGGCATGAATGTGGCCCAGGGCATTCTTACAGCCAGGGGCGGAATGACATCGCATGCGGCGGTTGTCGCACGCGGTATGGGTAAATGCTGTGTTGCGGGCTGCAGCGATCTCGCTGTCGATTACAAGAAGCAGGTATGCACCATCGGCGGACACAAGATAAAGAAGGGAGACTGGCTTACGCTTGACGGTTCCAAGGGTGAAGTGATTCTGGGGCAGTGCCCGACTGTCGACCCCACACTTTCCGGCGCATTCGGCACCATTATGGAATGGGCCGACAAGTTCAGGAAGTTGAAGGTCAGGACAAACGCCGATACGCCAAAGGATACGAAAGTGGCGCGCGAATTCGGCGCCGAAGGGATAGGGCTGTGCCGAACTGAACATATGTTTTTTGAAGGCAACCGCATTCTTGCAGTGCGCGAGATGATTCTGGCCGAGGACGAGAAAGGCCGGAGAAAGGCGCTTTCAAAACTGGCACCAATGCAGAAGGGCGACTTCAAGGGCATATTTGCAGAGATGGACGGATTCCCTGTTACCATAAGGCTCCTTGACCCGCCGCTTCATGAATTTCTGCCTCACACGGACGAAGAAATGGCCGATGTGGCAAAGGCAATGAAAAAGCCTGTCACTGAAATAAAAGCAAAGAACGAACAGCTGCACGAGGCAAACCCGATGCTGGGCCACAGGGGCTGCAGACTGGGAATTACCTTCCCTGAAATATATGAAATGCAGGTAAGGGCCATAATGGAAGCTGCCTGTGAATGCAAAAAAGAAGGCATAGAAGTCGAACCTGAGATCATGATCCCGCTTGTAGGAGCGGCAAAAGAGCTTGAAGTGCTGAGGGAAATGACAATAAGCGTCTGTGAAGAGGTGCTGAAGGCATACAAGCTGAAGCTGAAATATATGGTGGGAACGATGATAGAACTTCCCAGGGCAGCTGTCACAGCGGATACGATTGCAAAACATGCCGAGTTTTTCTCGTTCGGTACAAATGACCTGACGCAAACGACATTCGGCCTGTCCCGCGATGATGCAGGCAAATTCCTGCCCGTATATGTGGCAAAAAAGATACTTCCTGCCGATCCTTTCATGACACTCGATACTGAAGGTGTTGGTGAACTGATAAGGATAGGTATTACAAAAGGCAGGACCACGCGGGAAAACCTTAAGGTGGGAATCTGCGGAGAGCATGGCGGAGACCCGGCATCGGTCGAGTTCTGTCATGGCGTTGGCATGAACTATGTAAGCTGTTCGCCATACAGGGTCCCGATTGCAAGGCTTGCAGCAGCCCAGGCTGCGTTGAAAGCAAACAAGAAGTGATCATCAGTTTCGAGGGCGGTGAGGGTGTCGGCAAAACAACCCAGGCCGCCCTGCTCAAAGAATATCTTCAAAAAAAAGGCCGCCAGGTTGTCTCATTGAGAGAACCCGGCGGCTCTGAACTTTCTGAAAATATCAGGAAACTCTTCCTGACTCATCCGATGGACTCCATGACTGAACTCATGCTTCTTCTGGCGGCAAGGCATAATAATATAGCGAGCGTTATAATGCCTGCACTTGATGCCGGAAAGATTGTCATCATAGACCGTTTCATCGATTCGACGCTTGTCTATCAGGGGATTGCCGGAGGGCTGGGGATTGAAAATGTCAGGAACCTTATGGAAATAACTAAAACGCTGATTGAACCCGATCTCACATTTCTCCTCGATATTGACCCGGCAATTGCATACTCGCGTTTCACACCGGCTGACAGGCTTGAGACGAGGAGCATTGAGACCCAGAAAATCATCCGGCAGGGATTTCTCGATGTATGCATTGAAAAGAGGCATATTGTCATAGATGCGGGAAAACCTGAAGAAAAAGTATTTGAAGAAATCAAAAAATTGACCCCGGTTGGTCTCGGAATATAGAGCTCAGTTACAGGGCTTAATCATTTTATTGCATTCAGAGTAATCTTAAGGAGCAGATTTAAGGAGTCCCTTTACAGTTCAAGCAAGGCCTTCAATGATTCCGTATTATAAACCGGATTATGGCATGCGTTGCCTGAACAGACATATGCAGTTGTCATCGAAGGTCGTATGTTCATATCAGAGACAAATGGTGCGATTTTTCTTATTTTATCAAGGCAATTATTTTCCGAGATAAACAGTATGCTCGTATCGGGGATATAAAGCCTTCTCAGTGCATGGATCATTTCCGAAGCAGTAGCACTGTCATCGCCGCTGACAATGATGATTTCATGTGAAGGCCCGATCATTAAATCGAGAGCGGCAAGAAATTGCGTGAACGCAGATGGGTTCTCCATTATCTGCTGAGAAAAGGCATGTCCTGTCTTCCTGGCAGTAGCTTCAAGCCCGGGATTTCCTGTCAACCTGGCCAGGCGAATGAGGTTGAGTGTTGTAACAGAGTTCCCGGAAGGCAACGCCCCGTCATAGAGGTCCTTTTCCCGCAAAAGAAGCTCTTCATGCTTATCCGATGTAAAAAAGAAACCGCCTGTCTCATTATCCTGAAAATGCTCAGTAAGGTATGTATTTAGCTTGATTGCAGCTTCGAGATAATCAAAATCGAACGTAGCTTCATAAAGTTCAATGAGCCCCCATATGAAAAAAGCATAGTCGTTAAGGAATCCCGGGATTGCCGTCTGTCCGTCGCAGTACATGTGAAAAAGCCCGCCGTCACCTGTGCGCATCTTACTGAGAATGAAATCTGCAGCCTTTTCTGCATAGTTGGCGTAAGCCGGGTTATCACAAGCCGAAGCGCCCTTTGCAAGAGCGGCAATCATAAGCCCGTTCAGGTCTGTCAGAATCTTTTCGTCCCTTTGCGGGCGGGCTCTCTTCTCACGGGCGGCAAAGAGTTTTTTTCTGGAATTCTCAAGATTTTCTTTGAGTATATTTTCATTGATACCTTCTGAATCAGAGAGTTCCGGTAATGATTTTTTCAAATACAAAATATTCGTGCTGTCTGATTTTTGGGCGCCTCTTTCAGTATAGTTGCTGCCGGGTTCAATTCCATAGGCCTTAATCCAGAGTTCAGCTTCCTTCTTATTCAGAACTTCCCTGATCTCTTTTTCGCTCCAGAGATAGAACCTGCCCTCGGCACCTTCGCTGTCTGCATCTTCAGCTGAGTAGAAAGCGCCTGTCTCCGAGAGCATATCTCTAAGGACATAGGTGAATATATCATTGGCGATATCTGCAAAAATGGCCTTATCTGAGGCCAGAAATGTCTCTGCTGCTGCAACAGCGATCAGGGCCTGATCATAGAGCATCTTTTCAAAATGCGGGACAAACCACTTTGCATCTGTGGAATAGCGGTGGAACCCGGAGCCGATATGGTCATGAATGCCGCCCTGATACATGGCTTTTAATGTGTTCTGAACCATATCCAGCGCATGCACATCCTTGAAGCGCTTGTAATACCTTAAAAGGAAAGCGAGCTGGTGTGGGGCGGGGAATTTCGGGGCAGGGCTGAATCCTCCGTGTTCTTTGTCATACCTTGCATCAAGCTCCATAAAGGCTTTATGCAGTGTATCTGTTCCAGGCTCCTTTCCAGATGATGAGCTGGCTTTCTGCCTGAGCCAGTTTGTAATTTTATCAGCCGACTCAAGGATGCCGCCGCGTTCATTTTTCCAGATGGCATCAATTTTATTGATCAGGTCATTCATTCCCGGAATGCCGTACGTTGTTTTTCTGGGAAAATATGTACCTGCAAAGAAAGGTTTCCTATCGGGGGTCATGATAATCGTTAAAGGCCAACCGCCGCCGCCTGTAAACCCCTGACAGACTTTCATGTAAATGCCATCGATGTCGGGCCTTTCCTCCCTGTCAACCTTTATGTTGACAAAAACAACATTCATCCGCCCAGCCGTCTCTTCATCCTCGAATGATTCGTGAGCCATGACATGGCACCAGTGACAGGTGGAGTAGCCGATTGAAAGGAATACGGGCTTGTCTTCGAGCTTGGCCTTTTCAAAGGCCTCATCACCCCAGGGATACCAGTCCACGGGATTCTGCGCATGCTGCAGAAGATAAGGGCTCTTTTCTTCTGAAAGTCTGTTCATAAGTTTATCCCCCAATGTGTATCTGAAATTCAGTAAGGTCATGTTTCTTGATTGTCAAATAATGATGTCGTGAACTTGGTCAGCAAAGATCTTTCAGGTATTTTGAATCGGAAAATAAGGATTGCCCTGATTCAAATACCTTTAACATAATGTGATGATAAGAGAATGAGGATATTGTCATCTAAGTGTTCCAGCCAATTTCATCGCTAAAGCGGAGGGTTAAATGGTACAGATATCGAATAATAAACAGACAGAAATGAATGAGCGCCGGGAATATCCAAGAAGGAAGATCTCCATTCCCCTTAGTTACAGGAGCCAGATGAATGGTGATCATATGGGTCGGGTGCGGGATATATGCAATGGCGGCATGTTATTTGAATCCGGCATAAAACATAAAATAGGCGAAAAAATTCAGGCTGATCTTGATCTGGAGGTTTACGGCAAGGTTGTATGGGTACGTGGAAATGTCGTACATGTTTCTGATAAGGGAATCGGTATCAGGTTCACAAATTATGACAGGGTAGGTATTGATGAGATCCTGGACATATCAGAAGCGAAATCAGATCATATGAAGCATATGACCGCCCAGAATCTTGTTAATGCCTTTACAGGCGAAAGTCAGACTTATGTCCGCTATCTCTACTTCTCTTCACAGGCGGTAAAGGAAAAATATCATAACACTGCCAGATTGTTCCGGGCCGTCGCGCATGCCGAATATGTCCATGCCATGAATTATTACAGGGAACTCAGCCGTCTCAAAGGAGGGTTTTCATCCAACTGTATTCCGGTTTTCGGTCCGGGTGACACAAAGAAGAATCTGCATTGTGCAATAATGGATAAAACCCATGAAATAGATGATATGTATCCTGCTTATATTCAGATTGCCAGGCTTCAGGATGAAAAAGGCATTATACGCAGGTTTGAGTACTCTTATAATGGCGATAAAGAGCATAAAAGACTCTTTGAAAAGGCGATCAGAGCCGTTGAGAAAGAAAGAGATGTCGAACTGGGACAGATCGTCGTCTGCAATGTCTGCGGTTTTACAATTGAAGGAGAGATCCCTGACAAGTGTCCTCTGTGTAATGCGGCGAAGGAAAGATATTCTGTCTTCAATAAGTCTCGTCAGTAATCAGGAAAGAATATTCTGAAGCATTAAAGCAGTGTGGACTGGAGGATAAAATGAATGTTCTGGTAGTATTCTATTCGATGTACGGTCATATCTATCGGATGGCAAAGGCTGTCATGGAAGGCGTTCTTGAAGTGGAGGGAGCAGGAGTGGAACTGAGGTGCGTTCCTGAAACACTCAGCGACGAAATACTTAAGAAAATGGGTGCGATTGAAACCCGGAAAATGTTTGCCGATATTCCTCATTGCACGATGGAAGAGCTTGCCGGGGCCGATGCAATAATTTTCGGCGCACCAACGCGTTTCGGCAACATGTGCGGTCAGATGAGACAGTTCCTGGATGCAACTGGCGGACTATGGGCAAAGCGGTCTCTTATAGGGAAGGTGGGGAGTGTTTTCACAGGTTCCGGCACCCAGCATGGCGGGCAGGAATCAACGATTCTGAGTTTCCATACCACATTGCTGCATCACGGTATGATCATTGTCGGCCTGCCGTATGCCTTTGAAGGACAATCCCGCATCGATGAAATCACTGGGTGTTCTCCATATGGCGCATCCACTATTGCAGGTCCGTCGGGTGAACGTTCGCCGAGTTTGAACGAACTCGATGGCGCAAGGTATCAGGGAAGGCATGTGACGATGATCGCCAGAAAGCTTTTCGGCTAGTGTGAAATCATAGAACCATAAACCATAAGAGGAAGGCGGGATTATGCACTAAGTGGTAATAACTGTATGTGGAAGTTCAATTAAAAGGATTCGACAGGTGTTTATTAATGGGAATTGTCATCCCCATCATGACAGTTCGGTTCTTTTTCATGAGAATTTTGAATTCCGAGTATTTTCATTGTTTCCCTCATGAAAGCCGGCAAGTCGGATGGTCCCCTTGAAGTGATGAGGTTCCCGTCAACGACGACATCCTGGTCTTCGTATATGGCGCCTGCATTTTTCAGCTCTTTTGCCACTGATATATAGCTTGTGGCATGCCTGCCTTTGAGAAGATCTGCGCTAATAAGAATCTGCGGCCCGTGGCATATGGCCCCGACCGGTTTGTTGTGCGTGAAAAAGCTGCGGGATATTTCCTTTGCCCTGGTCTCATTCCTTATTGCCTGCGGCGCCTTTCCTCCCGGTAGGACAAGCATGGAATATTCATCGGGGTTTACATCTTCAAGTGACATATCAACCGCCACTTTGTAGTCATGTAAACCCGTTATGGTTCTCTTGTTCAATGAAGCTATATCAACTTCGATGCCTGCTTCTTTCAAACGATAATATGGTACAAGCAGTTCCAGGTCTTCAAAATTGTCGAAACTTATGATTAAAGCCTTCATTTTTATATAATCTGCCGGGGTTCAGTGATTTGTAATCGGGGATTACCTTATTTGCCGGTTCAAAAAACCTGATAAGGAATATTAATGGAATTTCCTTTTGGCGCCTTGAATAAAACCGTTACGATATTATTTATATAATGAGGACAATATGGATACAATCGTACCTGAAATAAAAGAAGGTGCTCTGTCGGTAACCCTGGAATGTTTCTATAAGCTCATATCGATTGCTGATGATGTAGTGTGGATAATGTCACTGGACGGCAACCAGCTTTACTATATAAATCCATCTTTCGAACACCTCTACGGAAAAACAGTGTTTGATTTCAAAGAAAATCCCAGCCTCTGGATTGACATTGTATATCCGGAAGATAAACAGATTGCAGTAGACAGTCTTAACGAACTTTTTATATCCGGTTATTCGCAGAAGGAATACCGGATAGTTGTTTCTGACGGTTCGATAGTATGGCTTCATGACAAAAAGCACATCATTCGGGACAGCCAGGGGAAAACAATACAGATCGGGTGCATCGCCCGGGACATTACCGAGTACAAGAAGACCCTGGAAAAACTTCATGAATATAAAAATGATCTGCAGGCTTTAACACAGGAACTTTCTTTAACTGAAGAAAATGAAAGAAGGCGCATTGCCATGGAGCTGCATGACCATGTTATTCAGAATCTCGCATACTGCAAGATCAGGCTTGATGAACTTAATAAAGATACTTCAGCTGCACAGCCAGTGAATACCGTCAATGAACTGAAGGAAATCATTTCCGGGACGATTCAGAGCATAAGGACATTGACCTTTGAGTTAAGCCCTCCGGTCTTATATGAACTAGGGCTCGAACCTGCAATAGTATGGCTTGGAGAAAATATCTTATTAAAGAGGGGTATCCTGTTCAGGATTGAAAGCGACAGCTTTGAAGATAACCTGAACCAGAAAATGAGAATCCTCCTTTTTCAGATAATCCGAGAACTATTAAACAATTCGGCGAAACATTCGAAAGCCAGAGAAACAGTCGTGTCTATAAGAAAGAAAAGCGAACACATTCTTATAGGTATCAAGGATGACGGCATTGGTTTCGACGTTGATGAGACAATCAGAAAAAAATCTCAGAACTTCGGGTTTTTCAGTATCCAGGAACGCCTGAACAATATCGGCGGATTTTTTGATATCAAGTCAGGCCCAGGTCAAGGGACATCTGTGAGCATCCTTGTTCCGGTCAACAGTTAGGGGTGAGTGAAGATGAAAATAAAAATATTGCTTGCCGACGATCATAAAATAATGCGGGAAGGGCTTAAATCGATTCTTGAAAAAAATCTTGATATATTTATCGCTGGCGAAGCAGGAAACGGTATTGAAGCAATAGACCTGGCGAAAAAGATACATCCTGACATCATTATTATGGATATCAATATGCCCGACCTGAACGGGATAGAAGCAACGTCCAGAATAATAAGCGAAATGCCGGGGTCAAGAGTCCTTGCGCTGTCAATGTATGCCGACAGAGGCTTTCTTATTAAAATGCTCAAGGCTGGTGCAAAAGGTTATCTGCTTAAAGATTGTGCTTCCGACGAACTTGTAAATGCAATCAAGGTAATACTTAAAAACCGTATATACATAAGCCCTTCTCTTGTAGATGATATGGTGAGAGATTATATTCAGCTTGCAGATTCTGTTGACTTGTCAGCTTTTTCCATATTGACGCCAAGGGAACGTGATGTTCTGCAAAGGCTCTCGGAAGGCAGATCGACAAAGGAGATAGCATTCGACCTGAATCTAAGCATAAAAACAATCGAAACTTTCCGCTTGAAGATTCAGGAAAAGATAGGTCTAAGAAGCATCGCTGAACTGACGAAATACGCAGTGAGGGAAGGCATCACATCGCTTTGATTTGGAGTATTGCCAGTGTGTCTTAGTATTCGAAAGCACTGGAACTGGCCCTTTTCGACAGCCAGATACCTGATTAAAGTATTATAATCAAGCAGTTATCCCTTTACATCACAAAAGATGCATACCATGTTAAAGCATATTAGTAATAATAATGTTGTGTTTTTCTAAGGGAGGTTGCCGGCACGGAATCAGGGGATGCTCCGCTTGTTGTAAATTTTGATGCATCAAAGAGCACTGATCTGGGGAAGGACATCAGGGAGTATGAGTGGGACTTTGACAATGACGGTAATGTTGACGCATCTTGGGTGGATACAGGGGACGCTGATTGGAAAATAAATATCTATTGACATGATTATGGAAAAGGTAAAAAAACCTAAACCATACCAAGGCAAGCGAGAATAAATGGGATAGTGACAATCCAGGGTGGATACAGGGGACGCTGATTGGAATATAAATATCTATTGACATGATTATGGAAAAGGTAAAAAAAACCTAAACCATACCAAGGCAAGCGAGAATAAATGGGATAGTGACAATCC
>CAYNVT010000035.1:28523-34792 GCA_964400685.1 uncultured Bacteriovoracaceae bacterium
ATCAAATCATAATCAGTAGGAGAAACAGAGCTTGTATAAGAACTTTATTAATATTCCAATCAGCGTCCCCCATGTGCCCAATAATTTTTAAAAGGAGATAAAGATGAAGGATGTCAAAACACTGAATTATATATTGATAATGATGGCCATAGCCTCATTGTTTGTTTGTTTTTTAACACCGAACTTATGTTTTGCAAAAGATGAACCCACAGCAACAATAATTGATAATGAAACTGGCAAACCGATTGAAGGTGCTGTGGCTATAGCTATCTGGAGAAAAACCAGCACAAAAGACAGGGCTTGGTTTGAGGGTGGTACAGAGATACCATCAAGAATTGAAGAGGCAGTCTCAGATAAAAATGGCAATATTTTTATCAAAAAATTCTGGAATTGGCATCTTTTAGAAACTCACTATCCAAGGCTTACGGTATATAAATTCGGTTATGTCTGCTGGGATCAGATTTTCATTATGGGTCAAAAAGAAGATAGAAAAGATTTCAATAAAGAATCAAGAATTGTGAGAATGGTTAAATGGTCTAAAGGTTTTTCATTATATTTGCATGACAGTTTTATTCAGTCATGCACAAGAGGTGAATATAATCTTGTTCCAACATTGCTTTTCTACAATGCTTTTGAAGAAGAACGCGCATTTGAACTGAAAGAATATCGCCAAAAGAAAAATCAATAATGTTAAATATAATTCACAACAGGAGAATATGTTATGAGATAGGGAAGATACAGGGGACACCCTATATAGGAAGAGTCAAGAGAGATTTTGAGGGAAAAGTCGAGTAATAATATTCGATAGATACGAAAAGCGCCAGAATTTGGGCGCAGAACTTCATTTTCCGCAGGATACAGTGGCAAGAGAAGGAAGCGGCGGAGACTCACCAGATGGCGAACCTTTGATCCGATCGTTACGATTATCCGGCGTGCATTGTAGCCGCCCATCACCCCTTATCCGGATTGAAAGGTTCGGTGAGAGGCCCATGTTGTCCCGCTCGAGATCATGCCTCTATGGGATACAGGGTGGGATACAGGGGACGCTGATTGGGAAATAAATATCTTTTAACATGATTATGGAAAAGGTAAAAAAACCTAAACCATACCAAGGCAAGCGAGAATAAATGGGATAGTGACAATCAGCGTCCCCCAAGTGCCACCTACGATCATACAGGGGAAGGGATAACCCAAAACTTCGTAACCGTCTCCAAACTCCAGAAAGGCACTATCCTGCTCGTCAGGCTGCCCGCGCATAAACATCCGGGGAAGAAATCATCTCTTATGTTGAACAGATGATACGGATGGCAAAATATCAGTCAATGCTAGAGAAAGCCGTTTTCCTTGTACCAGTCATAGGCGTCATCGATCATCCGGCTAACTGGAACGCAATTAAATCCCAGTTCCTTTTCAGCCTTTGATGAGTCATATCTCGGAAAAACCGACATGTATCTTGCCTGTCCGGGATTGAGATCGGGTGGTTTGTTTGTAAATCCGGAAATGAACTCCATCAGGTAGCCGTAGGCAACAGTCATCCATGGAGTCATGGTAAAAGCGGGCGGTTTAGCGCCCATCTTTTCTGCGATTAAAGAAAATACGGTTTTATAGGTTTCATTGACTCCCCCGCAGATATACCCTTCACCCCTGGTGCCTTTTTCAGCAGCAGAGATATGGGCTTTTGCAACTTCGGCAACATGCGCCCAGGGCGCACCTCCGGGAAGAAAGCCGGGGACCTTGCCGTCGCGCAGGTCAGCAAAAAGCCTGCCGAACTGAAGTGTGAAGTCATAAGCACCTATCATGCTGCCGGGATTTATAATGACAGCATCGAGACCTTTGCCGACGTAATACCGGACGATCCTTTCACCGACGCGCTTGGTGTCGGCGTAATTGTATCCGGTGTCAGCATAATTGTAGTCAGTCCAGTTCTCATCGGCCAGGCCATTCGGGTTAAACCCAAGTACATCTACCGTACTCGTATGAACCATACGTCTTACGCCTTTTTTAAGGCATGCTTCGGCGACATTAGAAGGACCTTCAATATTAATCCTGCGCTGCCTTTCAAAAAGCTTTTTCCAGAATGAAGTGTCTCCCGCGACGTTAAACACAATCTCCGCACCGTTTACCGCTTTTTCGACATCAGATGAACAGGTCACATCACCGAAAGAGATCTCGACAGGAAGGTCCTCAATATATTTCACATTCGAACCGGGCAGGCCGAAAGCTTTCACTTCATATCCGGCCTTAACAAGCTCATGAACGAGGTTGGTGCCGAGGAAACCTGTTGCTCCTATTACTGTACATTTCATGGCGTCAGCTCCTCTTCTTCTGAACTTTTGATATTTGAGAGCTCATGACCATATCGATCAGCCATGGTGCAAATCTCTTAATTACATAGACAAGTTTGCCGTCAAGTCCAGGGATAACAAGAAATGAACCTTTTTTCATGCCCCTTATCATTTCCACCGCAACGTCCCCCGGTGTCATAAGACCGCCTCCTTCAGAAACGGCTATTGTTTCGGCAGGTTTGGTCGTATTCTCAACCTTAAATCCAGGAGTATCAGTATCAGGAGGGCATAAAACCGTCACTCCGACACCAAATCTTCTTAGTTCGCTTCTTAATGCTTCCGAAAAGCCAACAACCGCAAATTTCGATGCTGCATAATCAGTGTATCCGAATACACCCAGGAAGCCCACCATAGACGAGACATTGACTATATAGCCCTTATTCTTCTTGAGATAGGGCAGAAGCGACTTGATTGTATGCCACTGGCCGGTAAAATTTATTGCCATGGTATCATCAAGCTGCTCATCGGTAACATCTTCAAAATAATGAGGATAAGCTCTTCCTGCACAGTTTATAAGTATATCAGGTTCGCCGAATGTCTTCACAGCGCCGGCCATGACAGTTTCAATGTCTTCTTTTTTTGATATGTCGAGCTTAAGCCAGGATATTTTCTGGCTGTCTGATGTTTTGAAGGCGTCAATTTCGATAACAGCCTTTTCAAGACCGGTCGTATTCCTTGCAAATATTATAACGTCCGAACCCATCTTTGCGAACAGCCTGCCGGCAGCCAGCCCTATACCGCTTGATCCTCCGACCAGATAAATCCGTTTGGCTTTGAATTCCTTACACTTTAACGGCATTGAACCCTCCCTGTTTAAAGGATTTGTATTAAAAAAAAATTGTTATGCCATTTCTTGCGTAAGTTCAAGGAATTTACAAGGAAATGTTGAGTGATAAATTATACATCCTGTCCCGGGTTTGTTACCCGGGACAGGATGCTGATAAAGGATCAATCTTTATCGTATTCACCCGGAGATACTGAATCTTCAGGAACCTCAGATTCAATAGACCGGTTGATGCCGCGGGAAAGAATTGCAGCGATTGCAAACAGTATGGCCATTGCTATGAACATGATGAGTATGATTGTGGTCAGCCATTTCTGTCCTTCCTTTTCTATCTTCTTCTGAGAAAGAACAGCCTGTTCGTGGAATTTGTCTACATCGACCCCCATACCTACCCAGCCGAATCCTGCCGGTTTCGGGAACTCCTGAGAATAGAATGGAACCGGGGCATAAGCTACCACTTTCGTGCTGCCTTCAAAGGTGTAGGTCTTTATGCCGGATTTCCCTGCTGCAGCCTCTTTTTCTATTTCGGGAAGCATGGGTTCGATTCCGCCTAGGTCTTTGAAATTGATTACTTCTTCACCTTTCTTTTTCATTTCCTGATAGTTTGAAGAGTTCAGCTGCGGAACTCTTGTACCATCCTTGTAAAGTCCGGCAATGAAATAATCGTTCGGATGAGCGATAACAAAGCCTCTGTTGTCTACCAGATAAGCGTAGTTACCCGAAGCTGCATCGGCTTTCAGTACATATGTGGATTCTGTAGGGACAATGTTATCGGTAAATTTGGCAAGGTGTCTCATGTCCAAGGCAAGCGTTATAACACCTGTGAAGCCCTGTTTGTCGAACACAGGAGTTGCCATCCTGATGATACCCTCAAATCGTTTACCGCTATCGAATTCAGTTTTGTTGATATACCACCCGGTCACAGGAGAAAAATAGACTTCTCCCTTGTTAAGAGCTTTAGCCATTGCGAAATAATCCTCTGATTTGTAATAAGTATTGATTGGATTACTTACATTGACAAGCTCATTGGCGCTGAGGATTTTACCATTCCTTATCTTGATGATTTCCTGGCCATTCCTGTCTGTGAGTGACATTTCAACATATAATGGAAATGTTTCTTTTACGATTGCACCATCTTTTTTTATCCACAGGTCCTGAGTCTTTGTATTTAAAAAGGAACTGTAGGTTTCTGCATTTACAGGAAGGATGGTTGCAATCAGGATATCCTTCTGACGCTCGCTTAAAAATCCGGCAATGTTCTGTGAAAGATCAATTGCACGGGTGAGTATTTCATTTTTCGATTTCTGGTCAAGCGATGTTGTCGCGTCAGTTTTGGATATGCCTCCAAACTTGAAGATACTGAATGCGATTAGCGATGCAACCAGTAATAAGGGGATTACGACAAGCAGGAAAAACAGCCTTGCAATTGTAAAAATACGAGGTTTACTATTGGATTCAGGCATTTTTTCCCCCTTACTATTTTTTGTTCTGTTCAGTTAAATTCATCCTGGACCAAGTTTAACCAAGTATAAAAGTCTTAAATGGATTTGCAAACAGAAGAATGAAAGAAATAACCAGTGAGTAGATACAAACTGATTCTGCAAGAGCCATACCGACCATCATGGTCATGATGATTTTTGGCTGAACCGAAGGATTGCGTCCCACTGCCTCGCAGGCGCTTCCTGTCGCACTGCCGATTCCTGCGCCTGAACCTATGCAACCTAGGCCGATTGCCAGACCTGCGCCTATCATTGCACCGACTGAGAATATTACCTTTGTGTACGGAGCCTGGGTGTTGATAACATCAGCTGCAAAAGCGGAAGATGCACCCAGTAGCCAGAGAACCGCTATTGCGAAGAACGAAAACATAATTTTTTTTGTGTTACTTGCCATGATTTTTCTCCTTTCTTTTATTTCTTAATTTTTTAATTACCAATATGAGTGAGGCTTCAATTTTTAAATTAACACAGCAACCTGCGTGCCAGAATTGGAAAATAGCAAGAAATGAATGATAACCATTTAATAATACGATGAAATGGATACTTCAAGGACTATTTTTGCAGAGTGGATATTCTGATTTGTTTTAACAAATCGTTAAATGATTGTTTTTCAATTTAACAAAAAGTGCACCGGATTGTAATTTCTGGATTAACAGAGAAAAACATTAACCGGAAACGATAGTCTAGTATAATCATAGCGGACAACTTCCTGTTGATAAGTAGGTTTTGTTAATATAAAATGTTTTCAGGGTAACCGGTTATAGAGAATAATATTAGGGGGAAATATGATATACATGAGAGTTCTGGATCAGATTAAGGCTAATGTTAATGAGCTTTCCAAACGAGTTGTAAAAGATTTTTTGAATAGAGAGGAGACGAAAAGTTACAGGAAATTTACAGAAGAGTTTCATCTTGAAAGGGTAAATGATATATTTAATGACCTTATCAGCTGGCTTGAGAGAGAAAAGCCAAAAGCCCATATGGAAAAATTTTATAAAGAACTCGGCAGGAAACGCCTTCAGGCAGATATTCCACTTCATGAGACCATCATGTATCTGATGCTTATTAAAAGACACATCTGGCTGTTTGTGCTTGAAAACCATCTTCTTGATACGACCTATGAGAGCACAAAAGCGCTTGAACTAAACAACAGAATCGTTCTTTTCTTCGACAGAGCAATAATTAATGTAACCATCGGTTATGAAGAAGAACTTGCCAAGCAAATGAAGGATGCCGGGCACGGAGGATTGATTCGTAGTCTGCTGAAAAAAAAGTAGAGGTTTAGAGAGAGAACTTGACCCCGATTTTAAAAATGCGCCTTGCGGGAAGCTCGAGAATTTTTATCCCGCAGGCGTTTTCTATTTCTGATATGATCTTGAGCGCTTCGTTTCTATCCGGTGCGATTATTGTAAACCAGCAGTTTGGTGTGCCTGTCCTTTCATAGTTATGGGTGATTTCCTTATAGCTGTTTGCCGCCTTCGAGAATGTTTCGATAATGTCCTGAGGCACGTCGGCTGCACACAGGGTCGAGAACCATCCCAGTCTGCGGGGAACAATCGTTGCACCTATCCGGCGTATTATTCCTTCGGATTTAAGTCTTTTCATTCTATCCAGAAGGTCATTTACATCAATATCAAGTTC
>CAYNVT010000036.1:0-34292 GCA_964400685.1 uncultured Bacteriovoracaceae bacterium
TCATTGACAATGCGAATGTCAGCGATGCCTATGATGTAAAAAATATTCTTCCGACCGTATGCGTTATAGGCCCGGGCCAGAAGGTCATTGACGTAATTCAGGGAGGAGGTAAGACCACAAGCGTCATGCTGGGAAGGCTGGCGGAAAGGAAGCTTCAGCAGAAGCAGGCCGTGCTTGCCGAGGCCTTGAGCGATACGGCCATAAAGAAAACCCCGACCGATGCAAAAGCGCTTATGACAAAGGGTTACGCAGCCCTTAAAGCAGGCAAGACGAGTGAGGCGGAAAAGATATTCACCGGCCTTGCAAACGGCAAAGGAATTTCCGTCGTATACGGGAAAGAAGGTCTGGCAGCAGTCTATGCAAGAAAAGGTGACCCGGCAAAGGCGCTCAAACTTGCCGAAGAGGTCGAAAAGATAGCACCGGAAAGGACTTATGCAAGCATAATCAAGGCCGATATCCTTTATGCAAAGAACAAAAAGGCCGAAGCCCGGACCGAATATGCAAAGGCGGCACAGAAAAAAGAAGGTGAGCCATTCCAGAAGGCGCTGGCTTACAACAAACTGGGAAGGCTCTATGCCGGAGCAAAAGACTACAAAGGCTCGCGGGAACTTTATGACAAGGCCGTAGAACTCGATCCGTATTATGTCGAGGCTATGGCAAATAAGGGCGTCACCTACGAAAAAGAGGGCAATTATGACAAGGCGATTGCATCCTACAAAGAGGGTGAAGCTGCGATAAAGGGTGACGCATATACAAAGATTCTGGCAGCCAGGGCCACCGAAATGGTCAACCTGCAGAAAGACGCACAGCGCAGGGAACTTATAAACAAATATGTAGATGACCTTGTTAAACAATACAAAGAACAGGCAAAGTCTGACAGGAAGAAATCTAAAGATGACTGGACCACGCCGATAACGACCCTAGCTTTCGTGGATTTCGAGGAAAAAGGGGCGCTCGGCGAAAGGGACGGCATTTCAACAGTTCTTACAACCGATCTGGCCGGCAAGCTCAACAGTTCTGGCCGGGTAAAGGTGGTTGACCGCATCATTATGGACAGGCTGCTTGAAGAACTTAAAATAGGCTCATCCGGTCTGGCTGATCCAGAGACACAGCTCAAACTGGGCAAGATACTGGCAGCAAGGGTGATGGGTACAGGAGTCGTGTTTAACCTTCCTGACGTATCATTATTAAGAATGAGGCTTATAGATACCGAAACAAGCGCGATTACGAAGGTCATCAATCAGAACATAGGCACTGACGAAAGGTTCGAAGATAATGTAAACAACCTTAACAGGGAACTGCTGGCGACCATGATCAAGGAGTATCCGGTAAAGGGATACGTCGTCACGAACAAGGACGGCATACTGATGATAAATGTAGGCTCAAATCAGGGAGTGGTTACAGGAACGAAATTCAATATCATCGAAGAGCAGCCTGCTACTGAATACAAAGGGAAACTCCTTAAGGCCTCGGCCAAAGTTGTGGGCGAAATAGAGGTCATTTCTACCGAGCTTGATTTCTCCAATGCCAAAATTATCAGGCATGAAAGGCCGGTTATTACTGACGACAAAATAATCGAGAAAATCGATGCGTCTGATAAGGGTAAATAACATCCGGCTGATAATCCTGCTGTCAGTGATATGTATTCTGACAGCAGTCATTGCAGGGTGTGCGACGACCGGCAAGAAGTCCGGGCTCATGACTGTTGCAGTCTTCGACATCGAAAACCTGAGCCCTGATGATTTCACAGGTGACGATCTCGGAGTGCTTCTCTCTTCGGAAATAGTGGGCAGGCTGTCAACAAAGCCGGGTGTTCAGATAATAGAAAGACAGAAGCTCGTAAGCGTGCTTCAGGAACTGCAGCTCGGAAGCTCTGAACTGGCGGATGAGTCGGTGCGTCTGAAGGTCGGCAGAATGCTCGGAGCCAGGCGCATGGTATTCGGCAGCTATCTTGTTTCAGGCTCGAATATGAGGCTTGATTTAAGGCTTGTCGACGTAGAGACGGGCAGTATATTGAAAACAGCCAAAGAAACTGTCATTGCCGGAGAAACCGAAGAATGGATGGATGCGGCGGGCGAAGCGGCCGATAAATTGATGTAAATATCTGGGAACAGGTTAATTCGGATCAGGCCTTTTTTCAGCAGCGCTATGTTTCTCTTTGCGCCTGAGCGATTTTCTCTTTTACCTTTTCGAACTCTTCTTCTGTGAGAATATATTTGCTGAAGGGGATAAAGCTGAGCAGTATCATCGCCGCCGGGAAGAGACAGAATATCACCCGCACGCCTGTATCAAGACCGGGGGGCTGTGCTCCATCAGCAACAAAGCCGGAAAGAGAAAGGGCAAATCCCACGATTGGAGGTCCGACCGAATAGGCTATCTTCTGCCCGGCCGACCACATACCGGAAAAAACACCCTCGCGCCTGAGTCCGGATTGCATCTGGTCATATTCAACGGTATCAGGCAGCATGGAAAAAGGGAAAAGCTGAAAGCTTGAAAAGCCTATACCGGCAAGGAATATCTGGGCATAGAAAAGACAGACAAGTGAAGGGGGAGTAAAGAAAAGAGACCCCATCGCAGCTGTGAAGATAGCCAGTCCGATGTAATAAGACTTTATCTTGCCGATTCGCCTGCCTGAAGCCAGCCAGACGGGAATGAAAAGCACGCCGGTTATCATGAAGATGGGGAAGGCGGTATTCATGGTCGTCTCGGGCAGGGCCATGGCGTATTTGACATAGTAAATAAAGCCGGCCATCATCACGCCGATGGCAAGCGCCTGCAGGAAATAGCTCGACATGAGTATTACGAACGGGTAATTCCTGAAGGCTATTTTTATCTGCTGTATTACGGGCGGCATGCCCGCATGAGGCGGCAGGCTGGTTGCACTTCCTGTCCCGAAGAAGCATATAAGACATGAGATAACTATCATAACACCGAAAACAGCCCCCATGAAACGGAAGCCGCCTGCTCCGCCGCCGCCTGCATTCACCAGAACCATTGCCAATCCTCCGGCCAAGAGAGCACCGACCGAGGCAAATGTCATTCGGAAGGATGTTATAGATATCCGTTCGTTGTAATCATCGGACATTTCAGGGACCATACTGGCATACGGTACGTTGACCACGGTAAAGGCCGTGCAGGCAAGGGCGAAGAGGAGCGAGACCTGAAGGGCATTAGCAAATTCAGTTTGAAACCCGGGCATGTTGAACAATATGAAAAAACAAATACCGAAGGGCACAGCACCATAGAGCAAATAGACACGCCTTCTGCCGAAGCGGGAATGCGTAACATCAGAGATCATGCCCATGACAGGGTCCGAGATCACGTCCCAGAGTTTCGGGAAAAGCAGCATGGTGCCGGCCAGAGCCGGGTTGACGCCGATTACATTGGTAAGAAAGAACAGCAGGTACATTCCTGTGGTAACGATGAATATGTTGTTTGATATATCCCCTATGCCATAGCTGAGCTTTATGCCGAACCGTACATGATGTGACTTGCCGGGGATGACAGCCGCTTCTTTGCCTCCTGCATTATCCATATCAATCTCCTTGGACACGAGATTCAGGTAGATATTCTTCTATTCTACGCTTTAATTATCATAAATCAATAGAAGCCAGAAAAATGCAGTTTCGGCGCAGGCCTTGTCATAATGGCTCAATTCTGCATGGCACATAGCGGTGCATGGGCGTACCCAGCCAGTCGCGGTTGGTGTTCTTTGTCAGGCGGTTCACGTTAACACCGTACTCTTTGCCGTCATAGATCATTCCGAAGCCATGGGGGATTACCACATGACCCTTATGCGCCATGTCCGTTATTTCAGCCTCGATCTCCACAGAGCCCGCTTCTGTCGTAACCCGCACCCTCTGACCGTCGGTAATACCGAGAGAGAGTGCATCTTCAGAATGCATCATAAGAGTGCAGTAACGCTTTCCTTCGTTCCACGCGGGATTTCTCATAAGGGTATTGGCGTTCATATTAAAGTGCCTGCCCGCCATGAGGACAAAGGGATATTCAGGATCCGGTTTCAGAGCAGATTCCTCATTCACGGCATCGAGGGCTTTAAGTTCTGACTCAAGCTCAGGAATTACAAGGTTGATCTTTCCATCCTCCGTTCTTATATCCGCGAAGTTTTCATCAGGGTCTGCCATGCCTATCCAGAGACCTTCGGGGTGATCTATGATTTTCTGATAAAGCTCCTCCCCCATACCCGCGCCCGGCGTGAAGCCAGCCCGTGCTGCATTCCTGCGAAAGGGCTTGGGTACGGTCTGCAGCATGCCCCACAGGGCTGCCAGATGCACCGATCCCATGACTTTGCCCAGGGTCTTTCCGAGTATGAACGGCATGGCGCCCAGGGCTGACGGTTCTGTCATGGCATATTCCATGAGTGCAGCGCCGAAGGCTTCATGGCTTTCTTCGGCAGCCTTGTACAGTTTTTCAGGTATAGGCGGGATAAGCCCCATCTTGTCTGCCAGACGCATGTGTATCTCTCCCAGTTCCAGCGGTTCGCCATCGGGTATGATGACGGGCCTGCGCATCTGGAAATAAATTCCCGGGAATGTCATGGGAAAGAATGTGCCGTCCCACGATTCATAACCTGAACGCGAGGGAAGGACATAATGGGAGAGTGCAGCTGTTTCTGTCATGGCGAGTTCCGCTGTCACCAGCAGGTCCAGGCGTTTGAAGGCATTTTCGTATGCGGTTGTGTCTGCATAGGAGCGAAGAGGGTGCGCCCCGCTTACAAAGACCGCCCTGAGCCGTTCGGGATTATCGGACATGATCTCTTCAGGCATGGCATTGGGCGGGAAACAGCCCATGATGGCCGGAAAGCCGGTAGCGACTGTGCGCCATGTCTTTGGATTGCGCTCATCGGAATGGCTCCCAAGAGGCATCAGCTGGCCGTGAAATACATTGCCGCCTCTCACCCCAATACGTCCGCAGATCGCCTCAAGCGTTATCGCAAGACTGGATGATAAGGCGCTGTGGCGGTTCATCAGGATGCCCAGATCATATCTGAGGCATGACTTCGTTGTGGCGAACTTACGGCATATCTCATGAACCTGCCCGTAATCCAGATTGCATGTTTTTACTGCGGATTGTGCATCGAAGTTTAGGAACAGGTCCCTTATATGATCAAGTCCTGACGTGTGCTGTTCGATGTAATCCCTGTTTTCCCATCCTTCCTTCAAAATGATTGCAATCATGGCCTTCATGAGAAGGGCGTCCGTTCCGGGCCGTATACGCAGATGCACATTGGCTATCTTTGCGGTTTCAGAAACTCTCGGATCGATTACGACAAGCAGCTTGTCATGGTCTTTGGAGATGCGTGTCAGATGTCTTGGGGCCTGCGGTATCTGATGGCTCTGCATGCCGTTCCAGCCGAAGTTGAGGAGAAAGTCCGTCTCCTCAACGTCAATCTCGGGGACGACCGGCTGACGGCCGAACATCCGGCCGAAGACCCAGAACATGCCTGAAAATTCCTGGCAAAGGGGGCTGTAGTGATAGCGCGAACCCAGACCCCTCATCAGCCTGACGCCGAAGGCTGCTTCAAAATGGCATCCCTGGCCTCCTCCTCCCATGTACGCGAAGCTGCGCGGGCCATATGTGTCCACAACGGACCTGAGCTTTGCTGATATCTCATCAATTGCCTGATCCCACGATATACGCTCGAAGTTGTTCCCGACTTTTTTAAGCGGGAATTTCAACCGGTCCGCATTGTGCTGGTGAAAGGCTATGTTCATTCCCTTGCGGCAGACATAGCCTTCGCTCCTTACATTGCTCCTGTCGCCCTTAACCTTTACAATACGGTTGTTTTCCACCTCGATTTCAAGCCCGCAGTTCTGAGGGCACAGTACACATCCGGTCTTATGCCATTCTCCCATATCAGACCTCTCTTTTTCTTACTTTAATATCTGTTCGAAAACCATTTGTTTGAACAGTTCCAGGGGTTCGCTGCTTTTAGCGAGTTTCATGTGCATGATGGAGCCTTCCCAGCTGTTGAGTATGAACTGGGCCGTACGGTCAGGATCAGCGGAATGAGGGATATCTCCTCTTGCGGACGCTTCCTTGAGTAATTGAGCCATGGCATCTTTCATTCCGGAATAGATATCCGAAACCTTAGCCCTGAAGTCCTCGTTCAGATCGCTCATTTCCTGCATGAGATTGCCGATGGGGCAGCCACCTCTGTGGCCCATCTTAATGAAAAGGTCCCGGTAGGCATCCATGAAATTTTCAAGCCTCTTAAGGGGAGGTGTGATTTTATCAGAGCAATATTTTTCAATCATCGACTGAATGAATTCCCAGTAGAAATCCAGCAGGGCAAGACCGAACTCATCCTTACTTTTAAAGTAAAAATAAAAAGAACCTTTGGGAACGCCTGCGGCATTAAGGATATCGGACAGCCCGGTGTTGTTGTAACCCTTTGAGTGCACCATTATTGCGCCTTGCCTGATAATGGATTCCTTTGTTGAAAGCTTTGCCATATTGAAATAATAGACCAGTCGTCTAGCACCAGTCAATCATAATTCGGCGGACAGGTCTTAAAAAATCAGGTCTTGTTTCTTGGATTCTTAAATTTTAATTGCATGCAATCGGCTGCAAAATGCATTTTGACTTAATTTGCGGCTTACTATAGAGTAAGGTTTAAAATATAGGTAAGGAGAAATTGAAATGATCACTGCGACAATCACGAGCAAGGGCCAAATCACACTGCCCAAGGCTGTCAGGGAAAGGCTCAAACTCCGTACGGGGGACAGGGTCGCCTTTGCTGTCAACAGTGAAGACGAGGCCGTGATGAAACCGGTTACAAGATCGGTGGAGCAGGTCTTCGGGATTCTCTATAAGAAGGGGCAAAAGACTGCATCTGTCGAAGAAATGGATCAGGCAATCAAAAAGAGGATGAAAGGCATGCTGGCATGACCGCACTGGACACGAATATACTGGTAAGATTTCTTGTCCGTGATGACGAGAGGCAAGCCCAGGCGGTTTATAAAAGGTTTAGGAAGGCTGAGAATCAAAGGGAAACGCTTTTCGTACCTCTCCCCGTGGTGCTCGAAGTGATATGGGTCCTCGACAGCGTTTATGCAAAGTCGAGAGACAATATCCTCGAAGCGTTCGACAACCTGAAGGGAATGACAATCCTGAAATTCGAGAAGGAGCAGATTGTCCAGGGAATGATAACGGAGGGAAAAAATACAGGCATCGAACTGCCAGACCTTATTGTTGCCCTGGCTGCAAAAGCAAGCGGATGCGATTCGATAATAACATTTGACAGGAAGGCGGCAAAACACCCGTTATTTTCATTGCTGTCGTAGATATTTCGGGAAGAAAAGGTGCCTGGCCCTTATTCTTGACAAATTCATTAAATGCCTCGCTTCAAGCCATGAGATGTCAAGACTCCTTAGGTCCATATATCCTGTCGTAAGTCGGATTTTATTAAACATATCCACGGAAGATCATAGCACCCAGGATCGTATGATAAGGTCATATCCTCCCGGGATGATCTGCATATTTTCAGATAACTCAATAATTTCCAAATGTTCAGAAAGTGCAGCTTAGAGATGCTGTGACGGTGCCGCCGTAATATGTCCTGGAGCCGTCCGGGTGCTCCCAGTCTGGCTCTTCCTTTATCGTATACAGGTCTATCGACACACCGCCTTTGAGGTTGTCCATGAATGTCCTGTCGATACCGCCGTTCAGAGCCACCTTTGTCCTGTTGCCGATATAATAAGGGGAGTCGCTCGAGTAGCCGTTTTTGCCCAGATAGGCAAAATCCGCTCCTGCGTTAAGCGCGGTCACTTCATTAAGAAAATATCTGTATGCTATGCCCGCGTCATACTCGATTCCGTGGCTGTTTTTCGCTTCCGGTTCAAGTATCTGGTCGCTCGTCAGGAATTCGCTCTTGTTTCTGAAGAGGCCTGCGAGATTGATGTCAAGCTCCCATGAGGGCTGGGAATAGCCGCCGCCGATGCCTATCACGAACAGGTCGCCTTCCTTGTAATAGTCATTGCCTTCAACGGTATCGGTACCGTAGTTTGCATACTCGCCGAAAATGCCTGCATGGATGCTGTCAGTAAAGCTGTAAGCCGCCTCTGCCGAAGCGGTTATAATGTTTCCGGGCTTGAAATTCTGCGTTGTTTCGGAATAGTCATACTTCCCGCGGTAGGTATAGCCTGCGCCAATACCGACAACCAGTTTTTCCCATTCTTTTGATATGGAGATATATGGATTGACATTGAAACCTTCCCCGAATGTGGTGAACGGCATCAGGTCAGGGTCAGCAACGAGGATGAGCTGCCTCTGGGAAAGATCCGTGGTTCCGGTTGGAAGATTAAGGCCGAGCCCGAAAAGGATATTTACCGGGATAGTGTTCTCAAGCAGGTAAGAGGCATTGACCTTGGTATCAAGGAAATTGCCGAGATTCGCATTCGGCGTATCCTTCTGGTTTACCCATGTGTAGACAAAGGCGTTCAGCAGGTCCAGATTCACCCCGCTTATATCAGCGGAAAGTTCAATCGGTATTGCGGACTGGAATCCTTTGTCCGAATCGCCATCTTTCCATGTATTGAACATCAGGCCGGAATTGAAATTAATATCAGTTGCGTTAATAGGTAGCGCCGCCGAAAAAATACCAGCCATAATCAACGATAGTATTGTAATTTTTTTCTTCATAATCTTCTCACTCTATTACATCTATGGAAACTGTCCAGACATCGCTTGCCCCGGAACTGTCCGTGACAGTAAATAGAACGCCGAAAGGACTGTATTGAATGGCCGAAGGAGGAGGAGTCCATGAGAAACTGTGCGTATTTTCATTAAATACCGCACCGTAATCGAAGGGATCGGAATATTCCTCAGCTCCGCCAGCTGCGCTGAAAGAAAGGTTCTCGCTGTCCGGGTCTTCCGCGGTAACATAGAATTCATACGGCTGATTCAGCTGCATTACCCTTCTGAGTCCGAGAGGTTCTACAAGAGGACATACGTTTCCGCTGCCCACGGTCAGAAGGATCTTTTTCCAGTCGCTTTCATATTCCGCCGTACCGCTGCCGTTAATATAGAACATAAGCATAAGGTTTCCAGTATCTATTGCCCCAGGTGTCCATGTGAAAAGGCCGGATGTCTCGTTCAGAGAGCCTATTTCCGGGTACATGGAGAAAATGAGGCCTGTGTGCACGGGAGAAGAGGTGTCTTTCATCTGCATAGAGAATTGCACGCCAGCAGTGGCGTATTTTCTTCCGACCACCTCGGTCGTATCATCATCGGTATTAAGGACAAGCTGCGTGTCAGGGATTACAGAACCGGCAGGATCGACGAATATCTTGCATCTTTTCCATGCGCTTCTTCTGGGTTCGCCGTCATCGGTCACGATAAACCAGACGAAATACTCGCCGGTTTCGTAATCTTCAGAGGTGTCCCATGTGAATATATGCTTTTCAGGATCGAATGAGGCGCCCGAGAAATATCCGGATTCTTCACCTTGGGGAAGATCGGTCATGTAATATGAAAGGTTGTTTCCGTCGGGGTCGGTCGCAATTACTTCAAGCTGCATTGTCCCTGAACCGCCTGTTACTCGGTTGTTGCCTCTGATCTCTGTTATTACAGGAGGGTTGTTAACAGGAGTTACGGTAACGGTGCCTGCATCAGCAGTACCTGCAGCGGGAACCATTATGCCGTACACGTAGCCCCGATACCGCACATCGCCATTTGAATCCATCATCATGATTATCAGGGTATATCCCTCGCCGGCAGGGATGGCGCTCAATGTTCCCTGTCTCGTGGTGCAGGACCAGGGTCCGCCTGTTGCTATGAGGTTGTTCTGACTGTCTCTCAACTCTGCCATAACCGTATCGATTCTCATCCTTTCGCAGTCTACCGCCGCCATGCTTGGTGAAAGGGACGCCGGGACGTTTTCTGCAACATCAATTGAGAATCTGACCGATCCGCTTTCATTTGATGGACTGTCTGTTGATGATGCGCTGCACGAGCAGAAGAGGAATACGAAGACGATCAATGCCGGCATGGCAATACTGCGATAATGCCCCATAAAACGACCCCCTTTCATATTGCCTACCATGACACTTTCACCTGGCCTGAGCCGTGTCCTTTTTCAATCTGATACGGGTTCAGCGCCCTGAATGTGGAATTGTTCTGTTTAAGGCTCGCAGAGTTTGAATTCTGCGTCTCCATAGTTCTGATGACCGCGTCTTCCTTGGGCTTAGCCGGGGCAAGCCTCTTCTTTATAAGCTCGTTCCTTGCCGAATTAGCCGCACCCAGCTGGGGGTCTGCAGCAACGGCCTTGTTGTAGAATATCTGGGCCTGCCTGTAATTGCCTCTATCGCTGCTGTCCAGGCCTTTCGAAAAGTAGTACAGGGCGGTGACGCTTGTGGTAAAGGGCTTTTTAAGCTTCTGCTTTTGTTCATCAGTGAGGCTTATTTTCAGCTGATCGATGATTTCAAAAAGTATTTTTTTCTCAAGATCGAATATATCGTTAAGACTGCCCCTTGCACTGGGCTGTCCAAGCATTTTGTCTCCTGATACGCCCCACAGATAAGATCCTATATTCAGATCATCTGCCTTGGGAAGCGACAGCTCTCCGCCGATGAGATAGTTTGCCCGTAAGAGCCTTCCCATTCTCGGGGTTGAAGTGTCTTCGATTATGCCCGAGGCACCCATGTCCAGTTCCTGCATGAGCGCCTGCAGCTTCACCCTTTCGACAAGCTGTATACCGGGAACCGATGCAAGGTCTGTGATAAGCATGAATGAGAAACCTTTCTGCAGCGGATTCAGTGCAGGATCGTCAGATACATTCCTGAAATTGAGCACGGCCACGGTGTTTCCTGATGATGCCGATGAAAGCGACTTCTCCTGACTGACAGCCTCTTTTGCCCACTGCCTTGCGGTGTCTGTAATCACCTCTCCTGCAATGCACAAGGATGCTGTATTCGCAATGATTAGGACAGCTGTCATTACCGAAATATATTTTGCTTTTCCAATCATAATAACCATCCCGCAAACATGATTTTTGATTTCAAGGGAACCGAAGTTTTTATTAATGATAATAATCTATCCAAGTAAGGAAAATGTCAATTTGATTAATCAGTAAAGGTTTTGTTTTCATTTCAAACAATGTACTATTCTTGCCAAACGATTTACTGGAATTATAATATAAATCAGAGCTATAATTCACGGAGAATTAATTACTGATTATTTGTTGGTGATTTTATTAATAAAGGGGGATTTTAATGATGGCATGTACCAGGGCAAAATATGCATCCGTTCATAAAACAAAGGGATCAAATTATTTACATTCAATTGTGTTATTGTTGCTATTGGTTTTTATCCTGATATTTGTTTCAGCCTGTAAACCGACCATAAAGATCACAGTCACGCCTAATCCTCCCGATGTTGGCAAGGCCCCTGTAACTGTGACATTTGACGCATCAGGAACGACCGACATCGACTGCAAGGACCTTATGTATGAGTGGGATTTTGGGGATGGAAATAAGGAAAGCGATATCAATCTGAAAAAGGTCGATCACGAATACACAGGTGGAGGAACCTTCTCGGTTAAATTGAAAGTCTCAGATTGTAAAAGCAACCCAAACGTTTTAGAAGAGGAAGTCACCGTTAAAGTCGATGAACCGGACAATCCCGTATTAATCAAGCTGGCCGTTGATCACATAACTGGTCTAAAACCGTTGACCGTTACATTTGATGCAAAAGGAACATTACAAAACGGGGCAACGGATTTAAACTACAAGTGGGATTTCAACAGCGACGGCGTCATAGATGCAGAAGGAAATAATCTTGATGTTATCAGTTACACATATGAAGAAGCCAAAACCTATATAGCTACACTCAAGGTAACAGGCATAAACAATAGCTTTTCGACAAAAACTGTTTCAATCGAGGTTAAGGAATTAGGGCCTGTTAATATAATGCTTTCAGTAAATCCTCTGTCCGGTGAAGCACCACTAAGAGTTGATTTTGACGCCACGGGAACATGGCAGCAGGACTCATCCGAGCTGATATATGAGTGGGATTTCGATGATGACGGTGAAGTAGACACATCGGGAATAGACCTGAAAAAAGTCAGCCACACCTATGGCATAGCAAAAACATATACTGCTAAACTCAAGGTAAAAAACACAAAATTCTTTTCATCCAGCAATGAAACGACGGTGCCAATAAATGTCAGCAGCACATCCAGTCCTTTTGTAGGGGAATATGCCGATCTGATACCAAAGGATTCAGAAGCCGCGTATGATGCGAAGAGGTTTTCTGTCATCAGGGGTAAGGTCGAAGACAGATATGGAAGCGGCATTAAAGACATCACCGTAACAGTACATAAGCTCAATGAACTCGAAGGTCATTACGGCAGCGCAAAAACTGATGTGACAGGCTATTTCAATCTGCCTGTCAACGGCGGTGGAATAATCACGCTTCAGTATGAAGATAAAAAATATCTTACTGTCCAGAGACAGGTGAACATTTCTTGGGGCGATGTCAGGGAAGTCGAACCGGTCGTCATGATCAATCGCGATGGAGTTGAGACGCTTGTCGAGTTTGATGGCAACCCTAAGACCGTTATAACGCACAAAGCAACAGTGCAGTCTGACAGCGACGGCAGCCGTGGGCTTACCATGGTGTTTAAGGGGGATACTAATGCCTATGAACTGGATGAAAACGGTAATAGAGGAAATGAGATAGAAGGTCCAATTACAGTCAGAGCAACCGAGTACACCGTAGGCGATACCGGGCCTCATGCTATGCCGGCTGTCTTGCCTCCGGCATCAGCATATACATATTGCGTTGAATTGGCTGTTGATAATCATCAACGGGTTGAATTCAGCAAGCCAGTTGTTAGCTATGTAGACAACTTCCTTGATTTTCCTGTGGGTGCAATAGTACCTGTCGGCTATTACAACAGAGACAAAGGGGTATGGATTCCCGAGAAAAACGGTGTTGTGGTAAAACTTCTTCATATTAATAAAATTGGTACTCCTTCAAACGTTGTCAATGCATTGGATATCAACGGCGACAATCAGCCTGATGATATTGACGCTTCAGGCCTTGAAGATACAGACAGGTTCCATGTCGGGGATACATATTGGCGGTTTGAAACGGCTCATTTTACACCTTTTGATTTGAACTGGCCCGGGGCAGCGCCCGAAGATGCAACAGCTCCGAATCCATACGGGTCCCCAGTCATCGATGAACAGGTGCAGGATCAGGATGATTGCAACAGGACAACCAATTCCTATGTGAATGAGCGCAGCCGTATTTTTCATGAAGATATCCCTATTCCGGGAACAGGCCTGACTTTGCATTATGCAAGTAATAAGACAAAGGGATATCTTGAAAATATAGGTTCAACAGGACATAAATACAGTATTGAAATACCTCTCAGTGGTTCTACTATACCAAGTAGTCTAAAGAAAATTTTGTTAAGAATTGACATTGCAGGAAGAACATTTTCCTATACGTTTTTACCGGGAAAGAATAAGTCATATGTATTCAATTGGAATGGTCTTGATTTCAGAAGAAATCCGGCAACCGGAATAGTCCAAGCTAAAATCAATATCGGTTTCGAGTATCCGGTTGTATATGAACAAGCCTCCAATTACGGTAGTAAAGCTTTTTCAATGGTCGGAGGTAATATCGTGTTTGGTGCGGGTAGAGATACCTTTACATCATGGGCATCTTACGACGTTTACATCTCTGTGTTGGCTACCCAAATGAAAACAACTGCAATGTTAGGTGGTATGCCTACACCCATATGTGAAGGTTGGAGCCTGTCAAACCTTCATTACATTGATCCAAGAAATTTAACAGTCCTGTATAAAGGCAATGGTTCTATAGTCAAACTAAAGCAACGCATGGAAAGAATAGCAGGGCTCGGTGGTTCTGTAACCGGAGGATATAATGGGGATAACATTCCAGCCAAGGAAGCAAAAATTCAAGGAGGAGATATTGCTCTGGATTCAAGAGGCAATTTGTATATAGCAGATAGAGACAATCATAAAATAAGAAAAGTTGATTCAAAGGGCATCATAACAACGATTGCAGGAGGAGGCAGTATTGATCCTGACAACCAAATCGTTGATGGTAAATTGGGAACAGATATTGCCTTGGAGTATCCTTCCAAGATCGTTTCCGATAATATGGGAAATGTATATTTTTTGAGTAAATACAAGCTTTTTAAAATTGATAAAAAGGGCATAATCTATAAAATAAATGTATCAGGAGTCAGTGATATTGATATCGATAAGTTTGGTAGTATTTATGTTTCTCAAAATGTAAATTGTTTACAAATATGCAGAATCGGACCCGGCGGAGACATAGAAGATATTGTACCGGATTCGTTCGGAACTGGCACTCGTTATTTGACTACGATAATTTTGCCCGGATATGTTATGGCTTTAGATTCTGCTGGATCTCTTTATTACATTCCATCAAATTCTGATTATTCACAATCAAATGAAATATGCAAAGTTGAACCATCGGGCAAGAAAACCATCATAGGAACGGTTCCAGATGTCTGCAATTTCACCGGAGATTCATTAATAGAAAATATGTTTATAGATTCAAACGATAATATCTATTTTGTAGTCAAAAAATATAATGACGGTTTTAACTATCAAATATTAAAACGTGACAAACATGGTAACACGATCCCATATTCAGGCAATTGCTTGATCAATGATGAATCCGTATCTTATGAAAATCCTTATTTACAAAACTCGGTCTTTCCAATTGATATGGCGATAGACGGTGAAAATTCGATTTATATCAGCAGTGTAAAAAACCATACTGTTTGGAAAATGAGCAAATCAAGTTCAGAACAGTCCCATGATGGAATCGTATTTGCCGAAGAGGGTTATAAATATATTTTCGATAAAACCGGCCGTCATATGAAGACTGTCGATCTTGATACCGGAGCACTGATCTACGAGTTTGGGTATGACCAAAACACCGGAGAATTATACTCGATCAAAGACAGATTCGGACGATACATAACCTTAAACAGAAGCAACGGCAGTATGACAATCACATCTCCAGATCGGCAGATTACAACACTCATAATAGATTCAGGAGATCATTTGACCGATGTAATCTATCCCGATAACTCGAATTACCATTTTGTTTACACTGTTGGCGGCCTGATGACGGACATGACCGATCCGAATGACAACAAATTCAAACATGTATTCGACAACGATATAGGAAGAATAAAAGATGTCTTTGATTACAAGGGTGGTCAGATCTACGGGTCCTGGCATTATGATAAACAGACGTTATCGGATAATACATACCTCACAACCGTAAGGACGGGAGAAGGAAATGTCACCGAGTATTTTGACTATTTTCTGACTACGGGAGACTACAGGTCAAAAATATATGATCCTTCCGGAGGGCAGACCGATTACTATGAATCAGCCGACGGCCTAACTATTTCAAAGACCATACCCTGCGGCATGAGTATTGATATTGACCTCGATATGGATGAGGTTCTTAAATTCAACTATATTAAACACATGAAGCAGTCCACAGGCGGCCTTGTCCGAGAAATGTCAAGAGAGCGTTCATATTCGGATGCTGATAGCGATGGAAAAATCGACTTTGTAACAGATTTGATAACGACAAATAACAAGACAGCTATGGTAAAAAAGGATACCGTGCAAAGCATAGTTGAAGTTGAGACACCTGAAGGAAGAATAGTATCATTTTATTACGACCCCGTTACACTTCAAACGACTTCAACATCTATTAGCGGAATCAACGGTTTCAATTACTGGTATGATGCCAAGGGCAGGCCTTATTCAATCAAATCGGGAGACAGGACTTTGGATGTGTCCTACTCTCCAGACAGCGAAATTATTGACAGGACCGCTACGGTCAGTGACGGGATGGACACGACAATCTATCATTACGATATCATGGACAGACTTCGACGTATCGAACAATCTGACGGGACGAACGTGTACCTGGATTACGACGCAATCGGGAATATGGAGAAACTGAGAACGCCCAAATGGGATGATATGAACACTTTGATAGATCATTTATTCGATTTCAATGAGGTAAACCTGTTCGGATCGTACAATACGCCCAATGCCGGGGATGAAGATTATATTTATGACTATGATAAAGACAGGGTGTTGAAGTCAGTGACGTATCCGTCCGGGAAACAGGTTGTGTTTGGCAGGGCTTACAACAGACTTGAACTTATCACCACACCAGAAGGGATAATTGATTATGAATGGCTCTGCAGCACGAAGCTGGGTTATATTGAGAGAGGGACGGAACGAATAACCTTCGGATATGACCTGAACGGATATAACAGCACCTTCGTGACGTCCGAGACGATGACCGGTACGCTGAACCAGACTATAACCTATGGCTACAACGACGACTTTCTTATGAGCAGCCTCGGTTATGCAGGTGCCGCCGATTCCCTCGGCTATGACAATGACGGATTATTGACCGGCATCGGCCCCTATACGATAATCCGCAAACCTGAGAATGGTTTGCCGGAATCTGTAGCCGGAAACGCCCTTTCAATTGGCCGCACGTTCACCCAATACGGTGAGACCGATACGGAAACCGTGAAAGTCAGCAACAGCCAGAAATATTCCATAGACCTCGATTACGACAACCAGGGAAGGATAAGCAGCAAGACCGAAATCACAGGCTCAACAAAAAAGAAATATGTCTACACATACGAATACGGCCGGTTGCATTATGTGGACCTCTACATCAACGACAGCACGACCGCCGAACGTGTGGAGGTATACGAATATTATTACAACGGCGCAAGAAAGTCCGAGATCAACCATTACAAAGGCATTACGACCAAAAAGATGTTCACCTACGCCGATGATGACAGGATGATGAGCGCCAGAGATGGAAACATCAGTTTCGGATATAACCTTGATGGCTTCCAGGAGACGAAGACATCTGCTGAGGGTGTGACTCATTACACCTATTCCACACTCGGTGAACTTACAAAGGTAATTCTGCCTGATGGGGAGACAATAGAATATACATATGATCCATATGGCAGAAGGATAGAACGAAAAGTTAACGGCACCATTACCGATAAGTATCTGTGGATGGGACAGACGACGTTGTTGGCTATATATGATGGAGAAGACAAGCTGAAATACCGCTTTGAATATGCCGATAGCAGAATGCCGGTATCCGTCACGAATGGCGACAATTACAGATATTATCTGGCTTACGATCAGGTCGGCTCATTGCGCATGGTTATCGATGAAGCAGGAGACCCTCAAAGAACGATTGAATATGATTCTTTCGGAGCTGTGACGATCGACAACAACCATACTCTCGACATACCATTCGGTTTTGCGGGCGGCCTCTATGATTACGATACACGCCTTTGCCTCTTCGGCTACCGCGACTACGACACCGAAACAGGAAGGTGGATGGCAAAAGATCCGATATTATTTGGTGGTGGGGATACCAACCTCTATGGCTACTGCATCAATGATCCGGTGAATTGGGTGGATGAGGACGGATTAAGTAAAGGAGGAAAACAAAGAATTGGCGGTAATAATCCTTTAGTCGATGGAATTGGAAAGAAGAGCCCTAAAAGTCAAGTAGACGCAGCAATAAAGAATATTACAAAGCAATTAAAAAATCCGGCTATTTCTTCAGCAGAAAAAGATTATTTGCGAGGATGGCTAAAAGTTGCAAAGAGAGGATTTAAAGCAGGTTTTCTCATTGGTATATTTGCTGAATTGGCCTTTCCAGATGATTTGAATGCCGAAGAGCTTGATATGTTATTAAAGTATTATGAAGAAGGAGTTCTACCATGCAATTAACAAATCGTGTATCTCACTTAGAAAAAGCTAAACAATTGGCAACATTAGATAAAGATTATGATAAAGCTTTGAATATTGTTTCACGAATTTTAAAATTAAACGGGAATGACATTGATGCACTTAGACTTATGGGCAATATTTTGGATTTAAAAGAAATGGATAACTACAATAAATCCTCTTTAAAAAACTATTCGAAACCTGAATTAGAAAATGCAAAGAAGTATTATGATGATATTCTAAAGCTTGATCCTGATAATACTCTTGCTCTTATCGATGTTGGGAATTATTGGGAAAGAAGAGGAGATTATAAGGCATCTCTCGAACATTACAATAAGGTCATTTCGTTATTAGACCAAGGTCATTATTATCTTTCTCTGGAAGATGAATATGAGGAAGTGTTTTTCAATAAAACATTATTGTTAAAGTCAATGGGTAGGATTGATGATTATTTTCAAACACTCAAAGAAGGCTTGTTGCATTGTCCAGAATCTACTTTGTTGAAAAGTCTATTAGATGAAACATAGCCCTGCCGTCATGGTCGATGCATTATTCTTACATAACGCAGACATAATTATCGTTCGTCCGGCTTCATGGCTTTCGCATTGCAGTAGCGCATACCGGGACACCCTATATAGGAAGAGTCAAGAGAGATTTTAGGGCATACGCACCGGACGCTTATAACAAAACAAAATAACTTATTGAGTTAGGGCATACCGTGAGGGCTATAATGAACCCCGTTTTTCAGACCACAGTATAAGGTGGATTTTGGGAAAGGATTTATTGAAGATTTGAGGTTGAGATGACCGAGAATCCAGTAAGCGGGGTAGACATGTAGGTAATAGGGGACGTTTATTGTAAAATAAATATCTTTTGACATAAGGATTCAAGGAACCGAGGTGGGCAGGCTGCTGGACATAAGCCAGCCCAGCGTCTCGCTTTCGGTCAGGGACGTGGAAAAGATCGTCATACAGGAGAATCTGGAATTTGAATAAGATTATTATTTATATTCCAATCAGCGTCCCTGCTAGCCTGTATTCCAACAGGGGGAAAATGATGCATGAAATATGTGGGTTCATTATATTAAGAAAACCTGATTATAATTTTGATGAACGCGGAAGAGGGACTTTTTCATCTAATGTTCCCAAAATTGGTAATATGTTTTATTCAGGTGTGGATAGGATGCCTTGGTTTGATCTTAACGAATATTACTACAACAGCAGTTTGCCTTCACACCTAATTAAAATAAGACAGGAATTATGCAATAATAATCAAGACTTTAATGACTTTGATCTGATATTGGATCTTCAAAAAGCAATCCAGGCTCTTGAATTCTCAAATAAAAATGGTTCTATTAATGAACTTGCTGTTTTCTATTCGGAAAGAATGGAAACATCATTTGGAGTTATAAAATTAAATATAGATATTTCTTGGTTAGGTATTGATCCCTACATTCATGGATATGGTTCCCTTATTAGGGAAGGGATATTCAAATATCCTAACGAGTTTTCAAGTTATCTAGAGATGTTAAATTCAAATGGATTATTTGATTTGGACTCAAAAAGAAATGATGTTATCGAATACATTAAAACTTATAATAATCTTTCAAAAAATATAAATCTAGAACCTATAGATGAATTTACAAATGATATTGATTTAATAACAATTGGCAGAGTACCCTTGAAGACTTGACTTGAATAAGAAAACGGTGCCATTACCGATAAGTATCTCTGGATGGGAATGACGACCTTGCTTGCAGTTTATGACAGAGACGATCAACTTAAATACAGGTTTGAATACGCTGACAGCAGGATGCCAGTATCTGTAACTACCGGATCGGGAAAGTATTATCTGGCTTATGATCAGGTCGGCTCATTGCGCATGGTTATCGATGAAGCAGGAGACCCTCAAAGAACGATTGAATATGATTCTTTCGGAGCTGTGACGATCGACAACAACCATACTCTCGACATACCATTCGGTTTTGCGGGCGGCCTCTATGATTACGATACACGCCTTTGCCTCTTCGGCTACCGCGACTATGACACTGAAACCGGAAGGTGGATGGCAAAAGACCCGATATTATTTGGTGGTGGGGATACCAATTTGTATGGGTACTGCGTCAATGATCCGGTGAATTGGGTTGACCCATCTGGGCTAGTAACTACTATCATTACTGTTTCTGATTGGGGAATTGGCACTCATACAGCTATACATGTTGATAATAATGGATCCCCTGTTCTTTATGATCCATCAGGAAGCTATCCCGATCCAACGAGAGGATCTGGAGATATTATTGATGCAGATTTAAGTTCATATGTGCAATTCCATTTGGAGAACGGAAGTAGAGTTACTCAGCAGTTTTTCAACACAACTCCTTGTGAAGAAAGTCAAATAGTAAAAAACATCGAAGGACAAGGTGGGGCTGCGCCGTTTTTCTGTACAACTTTTGTTTCTTCTGCGATTGATGGAATTGGCCCTTTTAAAGACTTAGGTGTTTACCGGCTTCCAAGTAGTTTGTCTACTAAGCTTAAAAAAATGCAAGGCCGCATGCCCGTAAGATAAATTTTATGAAGAGCAAACTGTTTTATTCAATAATTATTGTTGTTATAATTGCTTATCTTGTTCCATGGATATTATATGGAATCGGTTTAGCAAACATTATAGGTAGGCCTTCACCTGAGATTCAATTCGTTAGATTATCTGCCTCTGATAAGTTATTGCTTTGGAACGAATTGAAGTTATCTGAAACAATTGAAATAAAAGAAATAAGCCCCTGGTCATACCTTGTTGATGTGGTCAGAATGAGTGAGAATGAAGATAGGTCATCCATACAAATTTCTTGGCTCATTGCACGGGATTATAACCGGAATCATCTCAGAAATACGAAAATGGGATTTTGGCATTTATCAGGGGCCGCATTAAGTATTTGGCTCACACGTAATTGGGATGCAGATCAAATAATCTTTAAGGCGTATGACTTAAAAAAAATGTGTAGGTAATAGGGGACGTTTATTGTAAAATAAATATCTTTTGACATAAGGATTCAAGGAACCGAGGTGGGCAGGCTGCTGGACATAAGCCAGGGGGGGCATACCGGGACGCTGATTGGAATATAAATATCTTTTGACATGATTATGGAAAAGGTAAAAAAACTAAACCATGCCAAGACAAGCGAGAATAAATGGGATAGGGACAATCCATCAAATCATGATCAGTAGGAGAAACTGGAGCTTGTATAAGAACTTTATTAATATTCCAATCAACTTCCCAGCTAGCTTCCTGCTAGCTTCCCAATGCCAAACCAAAACCAATATCAAATGCTAAAACATAAACAAAATACTGTATTAAAGGGGACACTTCTAAAGAGTAATATCAGGACATTTTTAAAGAGCTTTTGTTTCAAGTATTATGTTGACTTGGCAGGGGATAATCCCGGACACTCGGAACAATTATGGAAATGATGCATATGGATGGAGATGCGGCAAAAAGGGGAATGATTCTATTCGTCGTGCTCCTGTCGTCTTTCGTTACGCCCTTCATGTCGTCGTCGGTCAACATCGCTCTGCCAGCAATTGCAAATGAGTTCGGCCTGAATACTGTTGTGCTCAATTGGGTCGCCACCTCGTTCCTGCTTGCAACTGCTGTCTTTCTGCTGCCTGTGGGCAGGTTTGCAGATATTTACGGCCGGGCAAAAATCTTTGCAATAGGCATGGCCGTGTTCACAGTCTCCACTCTTGCAGCAGGGATTTCACAATCAATTTCAGTGCTCATAATCGCCCGTGTGGTCCAGGGAATCGGGAGCGCCTTCATCTTCAGCACGGGAGTAGCAATGCTTTCCATGGCGTACAGACCCGAAGTGCGCGGCAAAATGATAGGTTATTCAATCGCAATGGTTTATATAGGGCTTACTGCAGGCCCTTTTTTAGGCGGCTGGCTGACTCAGCATTATTCATGGAGGATGATTTTTCTTGCCACTGTACCGTTTTCTGTTGCAGCCTTTTTACTGGCGTTCAGGATAGCGTCTTCAGAAGAAGGATGCCTTCAGAAATGCGCCATGGATTATACAGGTTCCCTGGCATACGCACTGGGATTGTTTCTGGCGATATACGGTTTTTCCCGTCTGCCGGATAGTGGATATTTCCTGGTGATTGCAGGGTGCTGTCTGTTAGCTGCTTTCATTTTCTGGGAGATGAGGTCTCTCAACCCCCTTATCAATCCCAGGCTTTTAACGGAAAACAGGCTTTTTCTTTTTTCCAACATCGCCGCGCTAATAAATTATTCCGCCACATTTTCCACGGGCTTCATCCTGAGCCTTTACCTGCAGTATATAAAAGGCATGTCACCTGAAGAGGCTGGTTTGATTCTGGTTTCTTCTCCTGTTGTTATGGCTGCAATCTCTCCTCTTTCAGGAAGGCTCTCGGATAGAATAAATACCAGGATTCTTTCATCTCTTGGAATGGCTGTTACAGCTCTCGGCCTTTTCTTTTTTATTTTTCTGACGGATGAATCGGATACGTTATATATAGTCGGATCACTCCTCATATTCGGTGCCGGGTTGGGTCTGTTTTCTTCCCCCAATACGAATGCAATCATGGGGTCTGTCGAGACAAACTCATACGGTGTAGCATCAGGCATGCTTTCAACCATGAGACTGACCGGCCAGACCATAAGCATGGCTGTCGTGATGATGATATTTACGATTATAATCGGACGTGTTGAGATAACACCATCATATTATCCAAGTTTCATGCAGGCTGTGCATACGTGCTTTATCCTCAATGCCGTACTCTGCTTGGCGGGTGTGCTTGCATCGCTTGCAAGAGATAGAAAAAATAGTGCATAAAAATTTCCCGGGGATGGTATAATATACTTTGTTCCGAAATAAAAAACTGCTCTATGAACTGTTCTTTACGATGTCTGCAAATTAACCTATAATCCTTACTTATATTTATTCGGAGGTTGTTAATGGCAAGCAGATTTAAAGGATATACGGGAAGGGCGCTGGATATTGATCTGACAACCGGTAAAATAGGTGAATACGACATATCCGACAAGGACCGGGAACTTTTCCTGGGGAGCAGGTATCTTTCAACCAAAATTCTGTGGGATGAACTCAAACCCGGTATTGACCCGCTGTCGCCGGAAAACGTTATTGTTATAATGACCGGCCCGCTTACCGGCACTGGCGCGCCGTCGTCGAGCAGGTATGACATATCGGCCAAGAGTCCTCTGACAGGGGCGATAGGGCACTCAAATTCCGGAGGCCACTTCGGGCTGCATATGAAGCGCGCCGGCTGGGACGCCATGATCATAAGGGGCAGAGCCGAAAAACCAGTCTTTATAGATATTGACAATGACAAGGTCGAAATAAAGGATGCCTCACACCTCTGGGGGAAGAACACCCAGGAATCACAGGCTCTCCTGGGCAAGACAGGCGGAAAGGTCGTGATAGGCCCGGCAGGCGAAAACCTTGTGAAATATGCAACGGCGGTTTCCCAGGAGCGCAGCCACGGCAGATGCGGAATGGGTGCTGTTATGGGCTCTAAAAATCTCAAGGGGCTTGTTGCGAAGGGCACCAGGAAGCTTGAAGTTGCAGAACCGGACAAGCTTAAAGCTCTTTACCGGAAATGGGTGTCCATGCTTCAGTCACATCCTGCTACGGGCGATATGGCTCCGAGGTATGGAACGGCCAATTTCCTCACAGCCCTTTCAGCAGGCAATGCCCTGCCCACCAAAAATTTCTCGAGAGGGAATTACGAACATTCAGAGAAGATCGGCGGCAAAAGACTGGCAGAAGAAAAGCTGATAAAAAATTACGGGTGCGTTACCTGTCCGATAAGATGCGGCAGGGTAGTCGAGCTTGACGGTCACGAGGTTAAAGGTCCCGAGTATGAAATACTCTGCCTGCTGGGATCCAATATGCTTATCGATGACATGGATGCAATCATCCGCTGGAACTATGAACTCGATCTTCTGGGCATTGACTCCATAAGCGTAGGAACGGTCATGGGATTTGCCGCCGAACTTAATGAAAAGGGTATGTGGGACAGCGGCGTTGAATTCGGCAGGGCCGATAATATCTCGCAGGTTCTTGATGATATTGCTCACAGGCGCGGTATCGGTAATGACCTGGCCGAAGGCGTTAAGTGGCTGAGTGAAAAATACGGCGGCAAGGACTTCGCACCCCATGCTAAAGGCCTTGAAATGGCCGCCTACGAGCCCCGCGGAAGCGTCGGGCACGGGCTGGGCTATGCAACTGCCAGCAGAGGAGGGTGCCACCTTGACGGCGGATATGTGATCTATTTCGAAGTGACAGGACCTGTACTTCTGGACCAGTACCACTGGAGATCAAAACCCGGATGGGTCGTGCTGGACCAGAACCTTTTGTCTGCAATAAGCGCAGGCGGCCAGTGCCTGTTCACATCATGGACTTTTGTACCCCCCATCGCCTTCAAGGTGCCTCAGCATAAGATACTCTCTAAAGTCGTCTCGAAAATACTCACATATGCATGGCCAAGTGTTGATGGAATACTGATGCTGCCCCCTGGCCTCCTGATGATACATCTGCCAATGCTGCCCCATACCAGGGCGATCAATCTGGCGACAGGGATGAAAATGAACTTCGGCAAATTTTTAGAGGTTGGCGCACGAGGATATAACCTGGAGCGTATGTTCAATATGCGCGAAGGATTTTCGAAAAAGGACGATACACTGCCCAGGCGCTTTACAACCGAGCCTCAGATTGCTGATAAGCCTGAGTCTATTGTGCGGGTGGATGACATGCTGCCAAAATATTACTGGCTTCGCGGCTGGGACAAAAACGGCGTGCCTACGAAAAAGACGCTAAAAAAACTGGGACTGGACTTTATCAAATGACGGATACCGCAAAAACCGGACGTCCTGCGACGAGCGACATAATCGCCTGGGTGCTTGCATGCATAATGATGGTTCTAATACTCAAGCTGCATTTACTGGGCGCACTTATTTCCGGTTTCCTGGTTTATGAAATCGTCCACAGCTTCTCACCTTATGTAACTGGCAGGTATCTGAAAGGTACGCGTGCAAAGGCCGTTGTTGTTGCGGTTATATCAATTGTCGTAATTGCAATTCTCATAAGTGTTTCATGGGGAGCCATATCGTTTTTCAGGAGCGGCTCGGATAATGTCTCCAACCTCTTCAGGAAGATGGCCGAAATCATCGGAGGATCACACACGCTTATCCCGGACTGGCTGATGGAATATATACCGCAGGATGCTGAAGGGATGAAACAGTCTGCAATAGCCTGGCTCAACCAGCATGCTTATGAACTGCCGATAGCGGGGAAGCAGGCGGCGAGAGGGGTGGTATTGATACTCATAGGCATGGTGATAGGTGCCATAGTCTCCTTGAGCGAGGTCTCTCAGGATCCATCAGAAAAGCCCTTTACCGTTGCTTTGAGCAGACGTGTTTTCATGTTCCATCTAGCATTCAGGCGCATTGTTTTTGCCCAGGTGAGAATTTCGGCGCTGAACACATTCTTTACATGGCTTTATATAGGTGTCGCACTGCCTGTTGCCGGTATTCATCTCCCTTTTGCCAAGACGCTTATTGCACTGACCTTTGTTGTGGGTCTGATACCGATAATAGGAAACCTTATTTCGAATACTGTTATCGTGGTGGTCAGCATGAGCATATCTCTGGGGATAGCCGTATCTTCACTCGTATTCCTGATTGTCATACATAAGCTGGAATATTTTCTGAACGCGAAGATAGTTGGCTCACAGATCAATTCCAGGGCTTGGGAGCTGCTTGTTACCATGATATTCATGGAAGCCGCTTTCGGCATCCCGGGGGTTATTGCCGCGCCGATTTACTATGCATATTTGAAAAGCGAGCTTTCCGGGCACGGGATTATCTGATTCCAAGCCCCCTGTATTGCGGGCTTGCTATAAGGAGCAGATGATGTTTCTGGGGGTCTATAATATTCCGACGGTTGTTACTTTCATGGCGCTTATTTGCGGTATTGCGTCATGCATTTTTTCTTTCAACGGATATATCGGGTATGCGCTTGTCTGTCTGATATGGGCCGGCATCTTTGATCTGTTCGACGGGTTTGTTGCACGCAAGTTTGATTTGAACGAACAGGAAAAGGCATTCGGTATTGAGATCGATTCTATAAACGATGTCGTCAGTTTCGGTGCGGCGCCTGCCATGATTGCACTTCACTCAGGGTTCAATTCGCCTGTTGATCATATATTGTTGACTGCCTACTGCTGTGCCGCTGCCATGAGGCTGGGATATTTCAATATTACAGGTCTTATCGGGGAAGGGACGATAAAGTTCTATACCGGCCTGCCGGTGACGTTTTCGGCCCTGATATTCCCGCTTGTCTTTCTGATAAAGTTCGCACTTTCCGGCCCGGCATATCTCTGGACGATACGGGGGGCATATGCGGCTGTCGGTGTTATGTTTCTGCTGAAGGTGCCGTTCCCGAAGCCGAAGGGAATTTTCTATGTCATATTCCCGGTCCTCGCCATTGCCGTATCTGCTGTCTGGATTATCAATTCAGCTGGATGACCTGGCTTATGTCATCCCACGGTCTATGAAAAAAAGGTAAAGACAACAGGAACGACAATCGGGCTGATGACGATGTGCGTGAACGTGAGCAGGGTTGCCGTTTTGGCCGCGCAGTCGTATTGGGTTGCGAAAACCGGGCCCAGAATGGCAGCAGGCATGGCGCTTATCAGAACCAGTATTTCCTTGTTCACCTGATTTACTCCGAGGATGGTTGAAACAGCGCCGCAGAACCATACCTGGAACAGCATCTGGACAAAAATGGAAAATACGATAAGAGCCCAGAACCCCTTCATCGGCGTAAAGGTAAGCTGCAGCCCCAGGATGACGGCAGAGACTACTACCAGCGAGCCCTGAACCATTTTCAATGCTTCCTGGATCGTAACAACGACATGAGCTTGAGGAAGCTCTATTTTTGATAAGGCCATCCCCAAGACAACGGCGATGAATATCGGGGAAGTGAAATAGTCTTTAACAACCTTGATTAAATAGTTATTTCCCTTGAACGATCCGCCGAAGAACATGGCCACGGCGGGACACAATATGAAAATCGGCAGACCCACGCCCAGTTCGCTTATTATTATTCCATGGGCGAATGCCTCGGGATTGTTTGCGAATGCGTACTGGATGACCGGATATCCGATGAGCGCCGAAGATCCGAATGAAGACACTATCATCAATGCGCCTATGCTTTGACGGTCGAATTTCAAAACCCTGCCTGCCAGATAGCTTAACGCCAGGGAGGTTACTCCCGAAAGAAACATAATGAAGATGGGGACGATGATTTCACCCGTGAGGGGATAGGTCCAGAGCTGATAGAATATCGTGGCAGGAAGCACTGCATTTGTGAGAAGCCTTGCGAAAATTCCGCTGTCTTCCTGTTTGAGTATCCCCTTTTTCTTGAGTGTATATGCCATTACTACAAGCAGAGTGAAAGCAAGCACAGTCTCTGATACATGTATACCGATTTGAGACATTCTTTACCACCGGGAGAAAAGTAATCTGATTATAATTATAGCTGTTTGTGGTTTTGTCAATAAAAATGGCCATATATCACACAAATCTGCTCACCGGAAAAATTATTTAAATTTTTTAATCTGGAAATCCGATATCAGTTTCGAAAGGCTCAGGGGGAATCAGATTTTACAGAAAATGAAATGTTTTTTTAAAAAAATTTATTGGAAAGATAATGAATTAGACAGACACGAAAAGGAGTAAATATGATTGATATCAACACCCTGATTCTGAGTGAAGCCGTTATCAGTCTGAGTATATGGCTGATGTTCATATTTTATGAAAAGACTCAGAAAACGTATCTGGGATTCGGTCACTGGCAGGTCGGGTCGCTGATAATATTTTTTGCATATCTGTCAATGGCTGCAAGGGGTGTTTCTGATGTAGCATCGAGCAACCTGCTTTCCTTCGAGTTTTTTTTCCTGCAGAACTTTCTGCTGATTCTCGCCATTGTAATAAGGCTCGATGGCACTTTCAGGTTCGTGCTCGGGAAAAAGCTCTCGAAGTCTTTTTATCTGCTTCCCGCAGTCACGCTGGCAGCTATGAGCTATTTCTTTATTTATACAGATGATCCGGCGATAAGAAATCTTATTTTTTCTCTGGTAATGTTTTTTATTTTTGCCTTCACTGCAGCCGTATTTTTTATGAGGAGCGAAAAAAACAACATACTGTATATCGCTGTGGCTTTGATTAATTTTGCCTGGGGGTTCGTACTGCTGTTCAGGTCCGCCTACTGGATGTTCATGCCTGACTACAGGATGCTCGACCCTGTGTTTTTTAATGTCATTCTATTTTTTACCACACCTGTTTTCAACATCGGACTAGGCATAAGCCTTTTGTTTGTCAATTCGCAGCGTACGCTGAACGAGCTCAAAGAAAGCGAGGACAAGTTTGAAACAACGTTCAGATCGTCTCCATATGCAATCATGCTAACCGATTTCAATGACGGCCGTATTCTTGATGTCAATGAAGGATTCGTCAATATTACAGGATTCAGCCGCGAGGATACTATCGGAAAAACGACTCTTGAAATCAGGCTCTGGTTAAATAATAAAGATCGAGCCGAAGTCCTAGATGATCTGGCGGCAAAAAGAAGAATAAGCGGCAGGGAGTTTCAGTTCAGGAAAGAATCGGGGGATATCATTACCGGTCTGTATTCAGCGGAGGTGATAACCATCAACGGCAGTACCGATATCCTTGCCACGATTGCCGATATCACCGGAATAAAGAAGGCACAGGAAGAGCAGAAGCGCTTCGAGCTGCAGCTTCACCACTCGCAGAAGCTGGAATCCATAGGAATTCTCGCCGGAGGAATAGCCCATGATTTCAATAATATACTCACTGCAATTCTCGGCAATACGGAACTTGCTCTCGATGAAGCTCCTGAATCGTCACCCTTAAGGCAACGACTGGAAAATATAAATAAGGCATCTTTAAGAGCGGCTGAAATCTGCAGGCAGATGCTTGCCTATTCAGGAAAAGGCCTGTTCGTGGTCAAACCTGTCGATATCTCGGAAATGGTGAGGGAAATGACCGGCATGCTTGATGTGTCGATATCGAAGAAAGCTGTTTTGAATTATAATCTTGCAAAAGGGCTGCCTTATATAGAGGTCGATGTGGCGCAGATGCAGCAGATAATCATGAACCTTGTAATCAACGCATCCGAAGCCGTGGGTGATAAAAGCGGGGTTATAAATATATCCACAGGAATAATCGAATGCGACAGCAGCTTCATGATTGAAAACAGAATGAACGTCGATTTTCCGGAAGGGCATTATGTGTATCTGGAAGTCGCAGACACCGGCTGTGGAATGGATCATGAGACACTCACAAAGATATTCGATCCGTTTTTCACCACAAAATTCACAGGCAGGGGGCTGGGCCTATCGGCAGTTCAGGGGATTATAAAAAGTCACAACGGGGGTTTGTCAGTCTTGACCGAGCCCGGCAAAGGGACGGTTTTCAAGGTGCTGCTGCCGATTCCCGTATATTATGAAGATTCTCTACCGGAGGAAGTAAAAGGTCATGATGTTGACTGGAAAGGAAGCGGCACCATACTGCTTGTAGATGATGAGGAGCCAATAAGATCTCTGGGCCGTCAGATACTCGAAGGCATGGAATTCGATGTTGTTCTTGCTGCCGACGGCAAGGAAGCCATTGAGGTGTTTAATGCATTTAAGGACGAGATCGTCTGCGTGATTCTGGACCTTACCATGCCCCATATCAGCGGAGATGAGGCTTATCGTGAAATGAAGCTGGTGAAACCCGGAGTTAAAGTCATAGTAAGCAGCGGCTTCAGCGAGCACGATGTGGTAAAACGCTTTCCAGAAAAGAGCCTTTCCGGGTTTATTCAGAAGCCGTATAAGATTGATAACCTTGCCGGAATTTTAAAAAAGGTGCTTGCAGAAGAACATTATGTATAAAGATGAAAAACTAATTATGAAATTATTTAATTATTAATGATATCGTAATAAGGAAAACCTAAGCAGGAATAAGGTCAAAGCATTTTTTTTAGGAAGTGCTCAAGATTTAGCACTTAATCGGAAAAGTCTATAATATCGGTTAATTAAACAGGCTTCCCAAACGATGCACTGCTCCTCTAAAGGATTAATTTAAAATTGACATATATACTTTAAATATATATAAAATATATATATAACATGTTTGGAGACCGGTTCTGATGGCTATTAAACATGCGAAACTCGATTTGTTTTATTGCCGTGACTTGCACGGGAATAAGATCAAAGAAGAGATTGAACGATCATCCGGGTATGTTTGGTCAATTGAGAGTTGTCAGAGTTATCCAAACCTGAAAAATATTCCGGGTGAAGGTCATATTTCAACGAAAGATTCAGATCATGCGTATGTTCTCAGGCCTCGCTGCAAATCATGTTCCATTACGAAACAAGGAAAAATTATCTCTGGGGAATGGATTATGGCTGATCATGATAACAAACTAATCCGATTAACCCATTTCTCATGCTGATTCAACGTGATGCTGATTTTATGCCATGCAAAAAGAACCCGCATTTTTAAAGGAGCAAATGAGAACTAAGTTACTACGAAGGAGGATATATGAATCAGGTAGTGGTAATAAGCGGTTTGGCGCAGGGTATGGGTCGTGAGGTTGCAAAAATCCTTGCCGGTAAAGGAATGTCCATAGCGGGGTTCGACATGGACAAGGAAGGGCTTGAGTCCCTTAAAAAGGAGCTTGGAGCAAAGGGCGTCCAACATTATCTTGTCCCGCTTGACATAACCGACCGTCCAGGCATTTTTAAGTTCAGGGATGAAGTGCTGAAGGAATTCGGCCATGTCGATACAGTACTTTCCAATGTAGGTGTGGGATTTTTCGGGCCATTTGAAGAGGTCGATCTTGAAAAAGCGGTCAAGAATTTCGAGATAAATGTATTCGGTGCGGCCGCGCTTCTCCAGGCATTCATACCTTCCATGAGGAAGAACAGGACAGGCAAGCTCGTTGTCATGGCTTCTATGGTAGGTCGCATGCCGTTTCCATTCGAGTCTATATATTCAGCTGCAAAATATGCCGTCGAAGGTCTTGTATGTTCACTGAGGTATGAGGTCGAGCCTTTCGGGATAAAGGTCGCATTGATAGAACCTAGCCAGGTTTCTTCACAGTTTGCTGCAAAAAGCCATACACGGCCGCCAAAGGAATCACCCTATTATGGCAGGGTCGTTAAATTCTCAACAAAGAACAGTGAGATATTGAAAGGCGCTCCGACACCCTTACAGGCTGCCCAGAAGATTGCAGAGGTTGTTGAATGCCCGAATCCGAAACTCCATAATCAGATAACAAGAAAAGATACGATCAATCTGGCGATCATGTCCAGTCTTCCGCAAAGAATTGCGGACCCCCTGTTCCTTAAGCACATGGGTATCCAAGAGTAGTATGGAATCTATATAGAAAACAGAAGGAGGTTTGTGTGAATCCAGATAAAAACGCGGTATCCAGAGGAGGCTATGTAGGTAAGTACTGCATCATCAATCTCACAACCGGCAAGACTGAAATCGTAGAACCCGGGGATGATTTCTACAGGAAATATCTGGGGGGATACGGGCTGGGAGCGGCCGTTATCACCGAACGGCAGCCTGCAGGGATCGACGCCCTTTCACCACAAAGCCATGTGGGAATTTGTTCTGGCCTTCTTACCGGGACAGGCTGCTTCTTCGCGGGGCGGTTCATGGTGGTCGGCAAATCACCTCTCACCGGCGGATGGGGTGACGCAAATTCAGGCGGTTTCCTGTCAAAAGAATTGAAGACGGCAGGATATGACGCTGTATTCTTTACAGGTGCCGCTGAAAAACCCGTATGGGTCCTGATCACCGAGACTGGTATCGAGATCAAGGATGCAGGCTCTCTCTGGGGAAAAGATGCGATAGAGACCGAAGAGGCTATTCGTGAGACCCTCGGCGACAAAAAAGTTCAAGTAGCCTGCATAGGTCAGAGCGGCGAGCGGCTTTCAAGGCTTGCAGGAGTAGTGCATGATGGAGGCCGGATAGCGGCGCGTTCCGGATTGGGAGCGGTCATGGGCAGCAAAAAGCTTAAGGCAGTTGCCATACGAGGAAAGAAAAAGGTGCCTGTGGCCGATTCCGAGAAACTCAAGGCAATAAACACGGAATATATGAAGGAATTCAAGCAGTCCAAGCTGGCTGACCGAATATCGCTGCGTTTCCTTAATAACATCGTGGCCAGGATGATCTATTGGACGGGCTTGTCCGTTCCCGCCCATCCTTCTATGGTGCGCGAGATACTCAAGAAGTACGGAACGACCGGAAACCTGGTGTATTCCTTCATGACCGGAGATACTCCCATTAAAAACTGGGGAGGAGTCGGATATAAGGACTATACCATGAAGAGCGCGGCCAAGAATTCGGATGAGAGCATTCTTAAGCGGCAGAAGAAGAAGTATGCATGTCAGGGATGTCCACTTGGGTGCGGCGGTATAATCGACATAGAAAAAGGCCGTTATGCGGGAACTCAAGGACACAAGATAGAATACGAGACAGTTGGCGCCTTCGGCGGATTGACCTTGGTAGACGATACCGACACGCTGATCGAACTCAACGAGATGTGCAACAGGGCAGGGATAGATACAATATCCACGGGTGCTGTATGCGCATTCGCCATAGATTGTTTCGAACACGGCATCCTGTCGACAGAAGATACCGGTGGAATAGCGCTTAAATGGGGCAACGGTGAATCGATCCTGAGACTTACCGAGATGATCATAAACCGCGAGGGTCTGGGCGATCTGCTGGCAGACGGTGTGAAGCGGGCCAGTGAAAGGATAGGCAAAGGTTCCGATGCTTATGCTGTACATGCCGGCGGACAGGAGTTGCCTTTGCATGATCCCAGGAATGACGCAGGATACGCGATTGCATACCAGTGCGAACCGACACCCGGCCGTCACACCATAGGTTGTTATATGCACGCTAACCTCTTCAGGGTGCAGGATATGGTCCCGAAGGTTCAGAGGGCGCTCAAGCGCGCCCAGAACGAAAGCCAGAAGAACGCATATCTCTACACGGCGTCAAGCATCTACATGCAGATCATGAACGGATGCGGCATGTGCCTGTTCGGCAGGATTACATCAGCCCTTCCTCTGTTCGAATATCTGAACGCCGTCACAGGCTGGGAAATGAGCGCGGATGAGTACTATGAGACGGGCGAGAGGATACTTAGTCTGCGCAAGGCTTTCAACGTTCGCGAAGGCATAACCCTTCAGGACCAGAAAGTGCACGCCCTCGCAGTCGGAGAAAAACCGCTTACATCGGGACCTAACAAAGGGACGACCGTGGATATTGAGACGCTCCAGGGATACTTTTTCCAGTCCGTGGGTTGGGAAGAAGGTACAGGAAAACCGACACCCGCCAAAATGAAGGAACTTGGAATCGAGAAGCTCTTCTAGTCAAGTGATGAAATAGTTTTTAAATACGGTCAACACCTGTTGCAGGTGTTGACCGTATAAAAAGTCACACTAATATACTCGCAGGTTCTTTTATATCTATATAATACATCTCTTCTGTTTGATGTATGCGGTCAGATTTCCGTACACCCTTTCAAGGAACGGAAAGTGCGCCACATTATGGGCCAGCAGATAGAGGTTGAACCTTATGGCGGCCATCTTCAAGGCATTCAGATACATGACGCGTATGAAGGTCTTTCTGTCAAAGACCTTGCCGGTGAGTCTTGAGAGGCTGTCGATGTATCTGTCGGTGAATCTGTCATAAACGCTGATTCCGGTGCCCTCAGGCAGGATGTATATGAGAAATTCGAGCAGGTCCGTCTGAGGGTTCTGGAATGCCGAAAGCTCCCAGTCATATAAAATCAGTCTTGATGTGCACCTGATTCCGGAAGGCCTGAGGCACAGGTTCCTGCTGTTGAAATCATTGTGGGTGAGAGTGGATGGGAATTCATTCATCTGGGTGGCGAATGAGGGTGCTTCTCTCAGGACATCGGTGAAGAAGAGTTCCATGTCCCTGGTGATCATGCCAGGGTATCTTCTATGGTTGTACTGAGTGAGGTCTATGAGAAATTCCGATGTGCTGCCCGCCGCTTCGGGGGTGAAAAGGTTGATATGCATCTCCTTGGGGACATCACAGAATCTGTCGAGATATATGCTGTGCATGCCGGCCATGTCGTTAATAACGTCAATGATATCGGATTCTCTCCAGGCGGAAATATCGTTGACAGTGTCAAGATGGCTCATTTCCGAAAGGTCTTCCATGAGGATGGAAAATATATTTCTTTTAAGGTCGATCATGGTGCCGTAAATCCTGGGGCAGTACTGCAGGATTTCCGGTTTCGCGTGCCGGTAGAAATTGGCCTCTCTTTCCTGGCTCCTCTCGAAACCGAAGATCGGGGCA
>CAYNVT010000037.1:0-34066 GCA_964400685.1 uncultured Bacteriovoracaceae bacterium
AAGGAAGGTGAATACCGCTCTGATACATGCATTGGCGCTGGTAAAAAAGGCCTGTTGTCTGGCGAACATGGAGACGTTCTGGATGAAGCCCGGAAAGTCAAGCGCGATAATACAGGCATGCGACGAAGTGGCTTCGGGCAGGCTGGATGCTGAATTCCCCATCGATGCCATGCAGGGCGGGGCCGGCACCTCGACAAACATGAATGTCAATGAAGTCGTGGCCAACAGGGCCATAGAAATATTAGAAGGCGAAAAAGGCGATTATTCGATCGTTCACCCGATAGAAGACGTAAACCTTCACCAGTCCACAAATGATGTCTATCCCACGGCAGTCAAGATTGCAGCAATAAACGCTCTCAGAAAACTGAGCCGGAATATTGCCGGGCTTCAGGGTGAATTCCAGAAAAAGGAAAAGGAGTTCGGTGAGATCGTTAAGATGGGCAGGACCGAGATGCAGGAGGCGGTTCCTCTGACTCTAGGTGTGGAGTTTTCCGCATTTTCCGAGGCGCTGGGCCGTGACCGCTGGCGGACATTCAAGTGCGAAGAAAGGCTCAGAGTTGTCAACCTCGGGGGAACAGCAATCGGAACCGGCATAGCTGCACCGAAAGACTATATATTCCTGTCCATAGAAAAGTTGCGTGATGTTACCGGGCTCGGGTTAAGCCGTGGCGAGAATCTTGCCGGAGAGACTGCGAATGCCGATGCATTCGTTGAGGTTTCAGGCATAATGAAGGCCCATGCATCCAACCTGATCAAAATCGCAGGCGATCTGAGGATGATGAACATGCTTGGAGAAATAAGGCTTCCTTCCATGCAAGCGGGCTCATCAGCCATGCCGGGCAAGGTGAATCCCGTAATCGCGGAAGCGATAATTCAGGCAGGGATTAAGGTTATGGCGAATGATTTTATCATAACCGAGGCTGCAAGCCGCTCGACATTTCAGATAGTAGAATTCATGCCCATGCTTGCGGAGTCCTTGCTTGAAAACCTGGAAATTCTTTCAAACATAAATTCCATGTTTGCTACGCATATCTCTGGGATAACAGCTGATAAGAGAAAATGCGCCGGGATACTCGATGCGAGCCCGATGGTTGTAACTGCACTGGTTCCTCATATAGGATATGAAAAGGCTTCAGAATTGGTCAGTAGATATAAGCCTGAAAACGGCATTGATTTCATGTCATATCTTAAAAGTATGATAGATGTGGAAATCGTCGATAAGGCGCTCGATCCCTATGCGCTTACGGCCCTTGGATTCAAAGGCGAGGGCCCTTATAAAGGATAGGCAGATGCAGGAAACGCCAAAATCAGACAGGCTTAATATTGCGATATTCGGCAGGACGAACGTCGGAAAATCGAGCCTCATGAATATGCTTATCGGTCAGGACTATGCAATAACTTCTCCGGTTGCAGGCACAACGACCGATGTTGTTGAAAAGGCATGCGAGCTTCTGCCGCTTGGTCCTGTACTTTTTCTTGATACCGCAGGGGTCGATGACATTTCGGAACTCGCCCAATTGAGGCTTAAAAAAACACGCAAGATATATGACAGGGCTGATGTTATTATGCTTGTAACGGAACCGGATGCATGGACGCCATTCGAAGATGAAGTTCTGCTGAAGGCTGATGAAAACAAAATACCTGTCATCGTCATTATTAATAAAACCGATCTTGTCAAACCTGCGCAGGTATTTCTGGAAAATATCAGGGGAAAGAATTCGAGAGTAGTAGAGGTTTCCAGTCTCAGCTCACATGACAGGGATGCCTATGTAAATGCGGTCAAACAGCAGCTGATAGAGGTTGCCCCTGATGACTTTATCGAACCTCCGAGGCTTATAGGGGATCTTGTGAATCCGGGCGGCATTGCAGTACTGGTCGTGCCCATTGACCTGCAGGCGCCTAAGGGCAGGCTTATTCTGCCGCAGGTACAGACGATAAGGGATACGCTTGACAATGATGCTGCGGCGTTCGTCGTGAAGGAGCGGGAACTTCCGGCAATGCTTTCAATCCTGAACAGGAAGCCCGATGTTGTCGTGACCGACTCTCAGGCGATACTGAAGGTCTCTGCTGATGTACCAAGGGACATCAGGCTCACAACATTTTCCATTCTGTTCGCCAGACAGAAAGGAGACTTGTCAATCGCGGCACAGGGTGCTGCTGAGATCGACAAACTGAAGCCAGGCGACAGGGTTCTTATTGCAGAGGCTTGCACACACCATGCGCTTGAAGACGATATCGGTAGGATAAAGATACCAAGATGGCTGAGGCAGTATCTCGGCTTTGATGTAAAGGCAGAGGCGTATGCAGGCAGGGATTATCCGGACAACCTCTCCGAATACAAACTGATCATTCACTGCGGCGGCTGCATGCTGACCCGGCGTGAGATGATGAGCAGAATTCAGAAGGCGCATCAAGCCGGTGCGGCAATTACAAATTACGGGGTCGCAATATCATTCCTGCAGGGTGTCATCAGACGTTCTCTTGAACCATTTCCGGCTGCGCTCATGGCGTTTGAAAAAAAGATGAACAACTAAAAGGAAGCGATTTATGAAAGACTTTATCGATGATGAGAAGATTCAACATGTTCTTGATATTTCCGCCAGACCTGAAAGAAGAAGGGTCGAGGATGTTCTTGATAAAGCAAGGGAATTAAAAGGCCTCACCCCTGAAGAAACAGCAGTGCTTCTTGAGACCGAGGATAAAGAGCTTGTTGCGGAAATACTTATGACTGCCCGCTATGTAAAAGAGTCGATATACGGCAATCGTCTGGTACTTTTCGCGCCCCTTTACATAGCCAACCACTGTTCAAACAACTGTCTTTACTGCGGATTCAGACGCGCTAACAAAGAGCTTAAAAGGGTGGCGCTCACCATGGAAGAGATAGCGGCCGAGGCTCAAGCTATCGAAGCCGAAGGCCACAAGCGAATACTTATGCTTTGCGGGGAACATCCTACGCTCTCTAGCCTGGATTATTTTATCGAGGCGATCGAAACGGTATATGCAACGACCAACTTCAACGGAGAAATCAGGCGAATAAATGTTGAAGTGGCGCCACTTGAAGTGGTGGAGTTCAAGAGATTGAAGGCTGCCAAAATAGGCACATACCTGCTTTTCCAGGAAACGTACCATCATGCGACATATAAAAAGATGCATCCGACAGGCCCGAAAAGAAACTATGAATACAGGGTAACGGCAATGCACCGTGCGCAGGAGGCCGGCATTGACGATGTGGGAATGGGCGCACTGTTCGGTCTTTATGACTACAGGTTCGAGGTCCTGGGGCTTTTATATCATGCCCAGAACCTTGAAAAGGCATGCGGGGTAGGGCCGCATACTATCTCGATACCGAGGCTGGAACCTGCACTTAATGCGCCGGCGGCAATAAAACCACCGCATCCGGTAAGCGATGATGAATTCAAGAAGCTTGTTGCCATACTCAGGCTGGCGGTTCCGTACACCGGGATAATTCTTACCACCCGCGAATCTGCGGCACTCAGAAACGAAATATTCAGCCTGGGGGTCTCACAGATAAGTGCGGGGTCACGAACGAATCCCGGCGGGTACCATGACCACGGCGGCAACGATTTTATGGCGGCCCAGTTCAATCTCGGAGATACACGCTCTCTTGACGAAGTGATTTACGAGATAGTTCAGCAGGGGCTTATTCCGAGCTTCTGCACTGCATGCTACAGGCTCGGAAGAACAGGCGCAGATTTTATGGAACTGGCCAAACCCGGGCTTATAAAGAAATTCTGCAGGACAAACGGCATTCTTACATTTGAAGAATACCTTCTTGACTATGCGAGCAGCAGAACCAGGAAAGCGGGAATGAAGCTTGTGGAAAAGCTGCTGGCCGATACCGAAAGCACAGGCCTCAAACGTACGATCAACAGCAGGCTCAAACGCATGGAAAACGGGGAGAGGGATCTGTATATTTAAAAGATAGTGGTGAGTGGTGAGTAAAGAGTTAAGAGTGGTGAGTTGAAAGAAAGAAAATCATATAACAGGTCGGATATCTTAAGAGCGCTTTCAGCCGATGACCCTTCCGCTCTGTTCGAAGAAGCTGACAGGGTAAGAAGAAAGTACATCGGTGATGAGGTCTATCTGCGTGGTATTATCGAGTTCTCCAACTACTGCATACAGGGCTGCCATTATTGCGGACTGGGGTGCAGCAATAATAAGCTTGAAAGATACCGGATGTCCGATGATGAAATACTCGCTGGCGCCAAGGATATTCTCAATTCAGGGATAGGGACCATTGTCCTGCAATCGGGCGAAGATACGTTTTACTCTGCACAGAGAATTGTTAACCTCATCAAAAGGATTAAGGATGAAACAGGCCTTGTCATAACGCTTTCAACCGGCGAATGGCCCCTTGAGGCCTTTGATCTGTTTAAAGAGGCGGGTGCCGACAGATACCTGCTCAAGCATGAAACCTCTGACATTGATCTGTATAAGCATATTAAATCAGGGGGTGATCAGTCATACAGGATCAAATGCCTGAAACATCTGAAATCCCTGGGATTTGAAACCGGCTCCGGAGTCATGGTGGGGCTCCCTGGACAGACGGTGGAATCTCTGGCCGATGACATAATGATGTTCAGGGAGCTTGACATCGATATGATTGGGATAGGACCTTTCATAGCGCATCCACAAACCCCACTGGCAGGTTATCCGACAGGCAGTCCCGAACTGGTCCTTAAAATGATAGCCCTGACGCGAATTGTGACCATGAACACGAATATCCCAGCAACAACCGCACTTACTACCATCGACCCGAAAAACCGCGTCATGTCGCTGATGGCCGGTGCAAACGTGATCATGCCGGATTTCACGCCTGTCAAATACAGGAGACTTTACGAGATATATCCGGGCAAGGGTTCAAGCCCGGCGGAACCTTCCGAAATCATGGACGGCATCAGAAGGGATGTTGAGGCGGCAGGCCGGATTATAGGCCCAGGACCGGGCAACAGAAGAAACCTTTCAGGTACTTCGTAGAAAAAACCTGTTCACATGGATATGAAAGAGGGTGTTCCAATAAACGCCCTCTTTTTCGATAAAACCATTTAACCTTTACAGAATACTCAGCCCTGGTAAAACCAGCTGACGAAGTTATCCAGGTTAATCCTTACCCACGGGTCGGTGTTGTATCCGAAAAGTGAAATCATCTCCCGGGTGTCATTATCCATGATGGATTTCGAACCCTCGACAGGTATGTCTTCGGGATAAAGCACATTATCATCGATATCCCAGTTGCTGTCCCTGTACTGCCACCAGTTTTCCCTCTGTGTGTTCAGGAAATCGATTATCCATCCCGCGGTATTTTCATCAGGGGTATCCCCTTCGCCGAAGAACCGCATATCGGTCGTATTCTTCTCTATGAGGTCCATGATGGCGTCATAACGGAACGAACTGACTCCTGTAATCAATATCGACAGGAAAGACAGAGGCTCATAATGCAAAAGATTCAGTCTTGGAATCATAAAATGGTTATTGGCTATTACGTATTCAGGGTTATTTTCGATTGTGTCCTTAAAGTATATGCCTGAGGTATAATGGTCGGCATAATCATAGAATACATCCCATGAATCCCGGCCCTCTCTTTCGATGATCCTGTCATACTTCTTGAAATTTTCAGGAAATTCCCATTTCATGCCCCTCAGCATTACGCCGCGGTCAATGTATCCTTCATCATCAAGCTGGTCATCATCAAGGAGTGTTATATACTTCTTGAACAAAAGCTGCTCCCATAAAGGAAGCTCTTCAGGCCCCTGTATCTTTTTCTGGTTGGTTATCGTTTCGAGTGTTACGGCGTTCCCGTATTCCGGGTCAACCTCGTCATCCGCGGCAAAATAAATCCATGATACACCCCTTGAAATTGAGCGCATCCTTTCTATGGCTTCTCGCAGATTAGAACAGTTCTGGACAATATCCCTTACGACAAGCATGCATCCGTTGCCCGGGGTCTCGCCTGTGATATTTGTCATCACATAATCCTGACCTATGGATAAGCCCTTAGAGTTAAGGGCGGTTGTCTGGCCTATGACACCAGGTGTTGTTACTGCTGCAAACGGGTAGCCGGCATCAGGGAGATATATGACCATCATGGTTGAATCCTGGCAGATATTGTCCGTGGCAAACATGAAGTCCCTTCCGTGCCACGTATGCCCATTGGATGTCATGCTGCCTGTCACGGCAAATTCATTGCATCCGAAACCGTCTATCTTCGGTGTTAAATATTTTTCAGGAGTTTCGGTCTTGATACCATTGTTTACCAGAAGAATTTTTATGAGGTTTTTTCTGGCAAGCCATACGGCCTTTCTATTCCTGTCAGTTACCTTGACGTTTCCGGTAACAGCGCTGATCAGGTAAAATGTATTGTCTATCGCCTGATTGAGCGTCAGTACTCTCTCATAGTCAATGTCAGGGTAGCCCGCATCCATCATGCCATCTGCAAATCCATTCATTTCGTCTTTGAGATATTGAGGGATTACAGGTTCAGTCATCTTATTAAATTCATGAGCGCATTCATAGATCAGTTCGAAAACTTCCTCGAAATGCTGTGGCTTCACATTGATGCCAAAAGAGCCGAGTTCTGAAACGAAAAGGTCCTTTAAATATGTTGTAAGCATGGGGTAGGCTTCTTTATGTCCGAGAATAGCAGCCTGATATCCCAGTGCGTAAGGCGAGCCGGTCAGCACCATGCACTTTTTAGAGAAAGGCCCATGTTCTTCAAGTACAACGTTGTAATCAGTGCTTTCTTCATAGTCTACAATAAAGCCCTTTGAAACCTTGCCCTTGAATTCTGCCAGATATCCGGTCCAGCCGTCTTTCGTGACAGTCTGTTTTATCTCAAGACCCTGGGTGTCAAAGAATTCTTCAGCAGTGGCAGAATCAGACAAATTATCAATTTTCTTTGGTGAATCGTCGCCTGATGTGCCTGAAGCATGATCACCCGTGCTGCATCCGGTAAAACCGAGCATGACTAAAAATAGAAAAACTACTATGAACTTAACTGATCTTTTCATGATTTCCTCCTAAAAAAATAACATCAAATATAATCTGATTATAAAACCAAAACGGATGAATTCACAAGGAGATAAAGAGTTTGTGAGATTGCGTGGTTGCCTATCGCTTGAGACATTCTGTCACTGTAAGCGGACTTTCTTCAATTTCTTATGATAAGTTAAATAGTCTTAAAACGGCAGTCATATGTCCATAACACCCCTGGCGCTTTCCATGTTCCTGATGAGCTCTGCAGTGAAACGCGCGGCCGGAGAACCGTCGATCACATCATGGTCGAACAGGATTGTCATATGCAGTATGTCCCTTATTGCCACTTCCCCGTTAACCGCCCAGGGCTTTTTATTGACCGAACCGACGCCTATGCACAGGTTGTGTATGCTCTTGGGGATTATCCAGCCGGAAAAACTGCCGGCCGTTCCGATATTAGTGAGCATTACTGTGCCCATCATGTCTTTTCTGGTGAAAGGATTTCCCAGCATGATTTTCCAGATAAGCATTCTCGCCCATTGGGGCATGTTGAAGAATATGCGGTTTAAAAGGCTGTATCTGTTTTTTCCCAGCACGTAGTCTTTTTCAGATTCCACAGGTTGATTCTTGAGAGCCTCTATCTCGATCGAGATTGATTCGATGCTCTTTTCGTTTGCTTTTCTTATCACGGCAGCGAGCGGAACTTTTTTCCCGTCAATCTCTCTTTCTATCGGGATGGAAATGTCGATGTCGTTGAATATGAACTGCTTCCTTCCCCTGGAGTTGAGAGCGTGAACGAGGCCGTTATTTTCGATCGTTGATGCAACGACTTTGAGCAGCCACGCAGTGAACCCTATTTTTTCACCGGCCTTTTTCTTCCGTGCGATTCTTTCGCACGCAACAGTGACGTCGACCTCGATCAGTCCTGTTATGTGGTGCTTGCTCCTCCCGATCCTGCCGACATCGAATGTCGCAACACGCGATTTTGGGTATTCGATTTCAATGAAATCAGACATATGTTCTCTTAAAAAAAACATGAAGAGTCGATATTTTTCCAGGGGATGACAGTATGTAAAGCCTTTTCACCTGTTTCCTATGACCTGCTTTAGTGTGGCAAGGGCCTTCTCCATGTTGTCTGGGTTGATTCTTTTTAAATTGTCGGCCGCAGAATGGAAACCGCCCATTCCCTGGCCGGGAATACCGGTGTTGCATAGTGTTATGGCAGGTATGCCTTTTGCCATGAAGCATACGGAATCGTCAGTGCTCGACGGGCTTTTCTCGAAGGTCTTGCCTGAGACTGCTTTCCATGCCTTACCGACCTCGTTCACAAGACCGGAGTCGGCAGGATAATGCCTGAGAAACACGCCATTGCTTTCGAAATAAGAGAGATTGCCGTTCTGACCGACACAATCGAGATTGATGAGCATTGCAGGTATCTTCCTGCCGAGGTTGCCTGAAGGGAAGTATTCATCGACATATGCCTTGGCCCCAAGCAGATTCAGTTCTTCACCCGTGGTCAGGAGGATCGTGACTGTATTGTTCGACATTGGAACCCTGCCGCTCTGGATGTCCTTTGCAAGTTCGATCAGGATGGCAACACTTGCCGCGTCGTCCACTGCACCGGGGGACTTGTCGTCAACAAATACATACCCGAAGAAGCTTGAGCCGAACAAAATCCAGTATGCTGCCAGAACCACAGCTATGAGCATGGATATTCCGGAAAAAATCCAGTTTTTTGCAAAACGCTTGCTTCTGCCGATTAAATATATAAGGGGAGTGATCAATCCCAGGATGATTGCCGCGGGAATAAGCCTGTAGATATGCGCCCTTTGTATATGGTCGAACAGCGCGGTCTTAGAGTCCATGTGAGCCGCGAATATAAGCTCTCTTGTCGCTTCTGGATTGGGGAACTGGATAATGATGTTTTCAGCGGGTTTTGTGATGATCCATGAAACAACACTCACGAAGTATTCGAACTCGAGTATCAGCACAGTGGGGATGAGCAATGCGGTTATTATCGCAGCTACCGGTTTTTTTCTTATGATAAGGATGCCCAGGATAATTCCCAGCAAAGCTATTGTGACTCCTATGACAAGGTCCAATCTGGGCTTCAGTGTAAACTCCTGAATGGTGTATGGTATGTTATAGGGATAGAGAAGTTCCTTTATGAAAACGACAATGCTGTCATAAGTGTTGCTGTAACCGGGCCTCGGTACGGCTATATGGTTGAGTATTTCCTGCATATTCATTTATGCCACCATCCTTTCTCAGAGATTTACTTTGATATGAAAAGTATCTCTACCACATTTCTCACATATTGCTCATCACTTATCCAAGCATAGGCCTCTTGAGGGAATTCGACAATATTTTTAAAATGCCCTGCAAGTTCTGCGAACAGTTTTATCCTTGATGCAGGGTCAAATTCATCTCTCCTCAGAAGGGCCTGCAGTGCGAGGTCCGCCTCGAAGGGGGAGGCCTTCTTCTTCAGTCTTGCTGCGAGGTGGGGGTAGCCCCTTAACGAATTGTATTTATCGGTGAGGACCTGCTCGATGTCCGGCGCGGGAAACACGGGAGTTCTTATGACAACGGTGTTGGCCGCAATATCTCCAAGACGCTGTCTTTTGCTGCTGATTAAGCAGCATATGCCGCCCGCCATATAAAATACAGGCATTGAATCAATGACCCTTATAAGATTTCTTATAACAATCTGGCTGAAATTTAGCCTCAAACCCTTGATGTCCATTACCCTCAGTCTCATTATGTACTTTCCCAGCGTCTGGCCCCTGAACATCCATTCGAAAAGGATGCCATAGCCGGTCATGAAAATGAAAAACATAACCAGCGAGATCGCACCGGCGATATCCGGTACTATTATCCCGGGTATGGAGATTATATAGCCCGCTGCAATGGTAGCCGTCATGATGCATCCGAGGTCTATCGCAGCGGCAAGGAATCTGTATACGGGTCCTGCCAGCAGGAGAGAGAAGGATGCGCCTTCAGGCGTTAGGATCGTTATCACGGGCTGGGCTCTCATCCTTCCTCCAATGCCTCTTTATCCCTTCCTGAAAGAGACAGGAAAAGCATCAGTACGATAAGCTCTGTTATTCCGAATGTTATTTTCAGCCAGTACGGCAATATGGGTTCATGGTACTGGGATAGAAAAGCCTCGATTATTCCCGCCCATACCAGAAGTATGGCCAGACCGGAAATGAGCGTGACGATATCGCTCGAAATTTTTCTCAGCCGCGCCCTTAAGGACAGTTTTGATCCCCATCCTATAAGGGCCCATGCAAGCAGTATCCCGGCCTGTCCTGCAATGAGAACTGAGGGTATTTCAATGGCACCGTGAGGCAGCAGCCAGCCCGTGAGAAAAGCCGTCTGGCCTGCGCTTATGTAATCGAAACAGATTGCCCCGAGAATAACGCCGTTATAAAAAAGCATGATGATTGTACCGATCCCATATGTAAGTCCAAGAGCGAACGTCAGAATTGAAACCCTGATATTGTGTGTCATGAGCATGGCCGAAAAGCTGGTTTTCTTCCCTGCGAGCCTGTCTTTGCCAGGCTCGGTTTTTTCTTCTTCGGCGACCCTCTCTTTCGGAGTCTGAGCAAGGTGCTCGAAGGGCAGGATGATCTCTTTCGCCTCTGTGTCTTTTGATACGAAGAATCCGCCTGCTACTGTACCGGCAAGCATGACGGCCAGGGAAACGAGGAACGCGATGATATGCCTTCGGAAGGTCCTTGGGAATGTCCCTGTAAACCATTTGCCGAGGTTCCGCAGAGACCCGGTCTTTCTTGTTTCATGGATTTCGGCATAGGTCCTGGCAACAAGGGACTCCAGATACCGCCTCATATCGGCTTCTGTCGAGCATCCTGAAATGCGGCTTAATCCGGCAGAGGCACGCTGGTAAAGATAGAAGAAACGCTTTGAGGATTCAATACCGGTTCTGGCAAGCGGGTCATTGCTGATGCGCCTGAGAATGTCTTCCAGCTCATCCCAGTAGGGCCGCTCTTCCTGAATGAATTTCTTGAGGTCAATAATCACAGCATCTGCCTGCCTTTTATCTGTAGGTACCTGTTTACAAGGCCTGCGCTCAAACCCGAACTGCTGTACATGGAAAAACCCACACCCTGGCGCGCCAATATTTTGTTGAGTTCGGCCAGGTTGTGCCAGATATAATGGCCTGCAAGAGCCGAATAGATTCCATCAATGCCAGCAACAGCCGTCTCAGAAAACAAAGGCCTGGCATTTTGAGGCCTTATCATACCGGCAGCCACCAGATGCGTACGGCTTACGAGGTTGATATTTTTTGAAAAGCCCTCTGCAAGGACCGGGTCGTCAAGTGCTGTAAGAAAAATTATCAAAGCCCTGCGCCTGAGGTTGAGCCTGATAAACGTGAAGAGCTCATCGAAGTCGGGATTGACCAGCCTGGGTTTTATGGAACAGATAAGCTCCCTGCACGAGCCGTAGTGCGGCCTTCCTGAACGCGCCCTTAAAAAACCGTGCACCTGATCGCTGAAGGAAATCAGACCGAAATTGTCGCCCTCTTTCTGGGCAGCCAGGCCGATGACAAGTGCGGCCGAGATGTATTTTTCCAGGACGGCATCACAGCTTTCGCCTGTATTGTCATCTGAGAAGGCTGCAGGTCTGGCGCTCAGACGTGATGAATCGATAACCACATAGACATCCTGCGTGCGTTCAACCCTGAAAACCTTTGTTACAGGCTGATGCCTCTTTGCGGTAACTTTCCAGTGAATATCCTCCGAACTGTCGCCCGGTATGTATTCTCGCAGCTTTTCAAATTCCCTGCCTTTTCCGGTCTGGGGCATCCTGTGTATTCCCAGCAGGCCCCTGTTGAGGAAAAGGGGTGCAAGGGCCTTTCTCTCTCCTTCAAGACCAGGGTAAACCCTGATTTCGCTTTTGAGCCCGAAGGGTTTCCGGAAAAGCCATAATTTAAGGAATGAACGTCCTTCTGCATAGCAGGCATCAAGAACCGCCGGGCCCCTTTCTTTCGGCAGGCAGGTAAAAATTACTTTAATGCGGCCCTGTCCGGAGGGTATTAAGGCCTCTGCAATATCGTTTTCCAACCCGATCCAGCCTGGCAGTTTAAGGCCGAGCCTGATTATCCTTTTGCGCGGGACGTTGTGGCTGATTTCAATTTCTATTCTGCCGGGCCTGAGCCTGGTCATGCGTATGATTTTGTTAACGCCGAACGAGACGCCTTTCAGAGAAAATGATGCTGTCAGGGCGTCTATAGCAGCAACGGCCGCAAGAAATATTGCTATCAGCAAACCTGCCGGCCTGGCCTCCTGAAAGCGTGAGGCTGTCAATACCGCGGCGGGTATTGTCAGGGCATAAGTAACGAGCAGGGCTCTCGATGGGATTATCATCTCGGAACGTTCACCTCCGTGAGGATGTCCTTTACGGTTTCCGTTATGCTGTGTCCCTCGATCTCGAATTCAGGCCTCAATATGATGCGGTGTTCAAGTACGGGTATGGCCATTATCTTTATATCGTCCGGTGTTACAAAATCCCTTCCTGAGATTGCCGCATACGCCCGCGAGGACAATACGAGCGCCTGTGTCGCTCGGGGGCCGGCGCCCAGCAGAACGCTTTCGTGAGAGCGCGTTTTCCTGACAATGCCCACTATATAATCGATAAGCTCGGGCTTTACTGTAATATCTGCAAGGGACTGCCTCAGCATGGCAAGCTCGCTGCTCCCTATGACAGGTTTTAATGCTCCCGAGACAAGGACGGTTTCAGGTGCATCATTACCGAGCATGCGGTTTGCCAGCTTGAGCTCATCGCCGTTATCAGGATAATCGATTGTGATTTTAAGCATGAACCTGTCCTTCTGGGCCTCGGGCAGAGGATAGGTGCCCTCAAATTCGACAGGGTTCTGAGTGGCGAATACGGTGAAATTATCAGGGAGGCTGTAGGTCTGGCGGTCAATGGTGACCGTGCGCTCCTGCATTGCCTGTAGCAGTGCGGACTGGGTTTTTGCAGGGGCCCTGTTGATCTCGTCGGCAAGCAGAAAGGCGGTGAATACAGGGCCTTTCAGGAGGGTAAATTCCTCTTTTTTCAGGTTGAAGATGTTTGTCCCCGTAATATCCGCAGGCATGAGGTCGGGTGTGAACTGTATGCGGTTGAAGCTGCAGTCGAGAAGGTTTGCGAGCGTCCTTACAAGCAGAGTTTTTGCAGTACCCGGGACACCTTCGATGAGCGCATGACTGTTGGTGAATATGGCAATGAGAGCCATGTCGATTACATTCTCCTGGCCAATAATTACTTTTGCCGCTTCGGCTTTTGCCTTTGCGAGGACCTCCTTCAAATGCTCGAGACTTTCAGACATTGGTGCCTCCTTTCAGACTTTGAGCGGAGTTCGCCGCCCCTTTTTTTGATATGGCCATTGATATCTTCCGGTACATGCTTACCGCAGAATCCTTCCCTGCTTCGTTCATGATGTCGTCGATCTTATCTATAATAGCGGATTTTCCGCTCTCGCCGTATTTTAAAGAGCGTTTGTATTCATTTACGCAGATGCCTGTCAGTTCAGAAGGCTTTATGTTCCGCCGGTAAAGGTTAACAAGCCCTGACGCAGAATTCTTTCCCCAGTCAACATCCGGTATCTTTGTATCGTCATCCCTCGGGATCAGGCTTGTCGCATTTCTCCAGATAAACATCAAAGCGAGCACTGCCAGAGAGGCAATAAAAGGCAGCAGGCCATATTTCCTGATTAGTGTCGCCATACCGGGATTTTTCGATATACCCAGGTGCGTCTCATCGAATATCACGGTGTTCGAGTTTCCGGTCAGCCATGCAAGAAGTCCTGCATGCCGCTCTTTCTTCATGGCCTCGTTGCTTATGAAATATGAATCCGAACACATGACAATTGAGCCTTCACCGTACTTCCTTTCTATGATGACCGGGAATCCGTCTCTGGTATAAAACGTTTTCCATTGAGTGTCATCAGTGGTGAAGCACAAGGCCGAGTACCAGCTTATCGTTGAAGGTAAATCTTTTATGGCAGCAGCTGCCATTGCCCGGGACTCTTGTGATATGAATTTTCTGGTATCGAGCGCCACGCCGAGCTTGTCGATTAATGAAGGAGTTTTTGTGACCGGGCATTCGCCGTTTGTCTTTTCCTTTGAATCCTTTTTTGTTTTATCGCCGGTTTCCCTATCGCCTTTCTTCTCTTTTTCACGGAATTCCTGCGGGGCAAAGGAAATGACCAGTCGCCCGCCTGTAGAAGCAAAATCTTCAAGGATTTTGTTATTGTTTTTGTTGCATGACGAAAAGCTGTACATGCCTGATCCCAGAATGAAAAGGGTCCTGCCAATGGGGTTACCGATTTTTGAAATATCTTCGATATTCCTGATTGCGCTGATAGTGCCGGTGCTGCCGAGCCCTTCATAAAAGGCGCTTGTCCCGAGCGGGTCGGCCCTGAGTGTCGAGTAGGGCGGGTATATCGAGCCTGACTCGAACCTTAACTCGAAGAGCCTGATTGTGCCGTATATGAAGCCTGCCAGCATAATAACGGCCGTGACAACAGGGATAAACTTAAACCTGGCCATTCTGCCTTATCCTTTCCTGAACTTGAGCAAAGCCGTCTAGTATGTCGGGCGTCACGTCATGCATCCCGTACCATGACTGCTGGAATATCTGTATGCTTTCCTTAAAAGGCTCATTCAGGGCGGATGCACGGGTTTTACACCTCAGTTCAAATGCATAATCCGTGTCGGTTTTATACTTTGCGATTAGAATCAGCTCCTGATCCGAAAGGAAGGCCAGTGTGGAGAGGTAAAAGGCCCTCAGGCTCAGTCTGAGATCCCCCCTTTCTCTGAGGTCTCTGGCCATTTCAAGCCAGCCCTCACGGCTTAAATCAGTGGCAATCGTATTTGCTGATGTAATATCGGGAATTATTGCGGGTTCGGCAGGTGCCTTCATCCTGAATGCGGCACGTTCCCTGAGTGTCCTTATGACAAGATAGCATGCAACAAGTGCGATGAAAGCGAGCCCTGATATGATCATTATTTTTGCGATATAGGTAAGACTGTGATTCTCTTCGGGCTGAAAATCAGAAGATTTGGGCATGATCCATGATATAAGCCTGTCCCAGAATTTCTTGAACTTTTTACCCCAGTCCCAGGCCTTTTTGAGCCAGCCTGTAACAGTATCCGTTATCGAGCTTATGACCCGGCCAAGGAAGCTGTTTTTATCTTTTTCCGCAACATTCTTTTCTCTGGGCATACGCCAGGCGTATTCGGGATTTTTAAGTACCGTTTCAATTGCGCTGTCGAGTTCGGCGGGATTGACGGCTGTCGAATAAGCTGATTCCGGACTTGTCTGAGACGATATTGTGTTTTCAGCATTGACGGTAAGCGCTGGAATGAAGAGTATCATTGCAACTGCTGCTATAAATGCGGAAGACCTGGCCCTTTTTATTGCTACAAGGATATCGTCCCCGGTCCTGACAGACTCTGCATAAAAGCATCTGATCACATAGGCGGTTTTCATGACAGGGTCGATCACCAGGTAGCTGAGAGCCCATACAAGGGCGAAAAAGGTGGTGTTCGCAAAGTTCGATGCACTTAATGAAAATGGTGTTTCTATATCAAAGAACGTTTTGAGCAGGAAAGGCAGAAGCAATAGCACGGCGCTGATATTAAGCGCGGTCAATATGCCTATAATGCAAAGGGGAATCGTTGCTATCATGCAGATGACTGCGATGGCTTCCGATGGGATGTCCGGGTTTGTGAATTTCATTACGGGTATCAGTATGAAGATGAAGAGGCCTGTTATTATAAGCTGAATCGGGCTCATAAGCCATATCGCAATAAAGTTCTGGGACGGCTGATAATCGGCCAGCCTTGAAGATATACCGGCGACTTTCATAACGTCCGGTTCGCGTCCGTTTCCTTTAACCGTCACATTCTGGAAAAATGCATAAGCCTTTCCGAAGGGGAGCATGATAATAAATGATATGGGAAGAATGATGAAACCCCAGGGCTGGATTGCAGCCTGAATGAGGGCAGCATTTATGATCTGTCTTATGCCCCTTTTTTCATACGTCTCCCCTTTGACCGAGGCCATGAGTCTGTCGGTAAAAGCCGCCTGCCATACCTTCATCCATATGAAAAGAATGCTCATACCAAGGGCTGCCTGTCCGAGATGCCTGAAGGCAAAAGAACTCAGCATCATGTCATTCCAGAAGAAAAGCAGGCCCAGCATGAAAGGCAGTCCCCCAATGTAATACCAGGCTAAGACGGCAGGCGATTCTCTCAATATGCCCAGGGATTCTTCAAGCAGTTCGACCGCACTCTTAGACCGGGTTTTCTTTTTATTACGGGACATTCTCATTATCCTTCTGTCCGGTATCTTCTTTCAGGACTTCGCTCCACATGGTTTTTTCATGAAAAACGGAAGGGATTGAAAGCAGTATTTTCCCCATAAGATAAAAACAGCACCAGAGAATTAAAATGCCTGCCGCCAGCTGGAAAATTTTTGCAATACCGTTGAGATTGAACCTCTTTTTATGCTTGATTCCGGCAGCTCTTACAAGGCATGAAGCGCAGATGATCCGGCCTTCATGTTCGCTTACGCACTCACGGCAGAAAAACCGTCCGCACTGCGGACATTTTGCAACGGCTTCACGCCCGGCATGGTTAAAGCACCTCGAATCGGAAATGTTGTTGTTTTCCAAATGTGCCTAGCCCTCTTTTTTTATAACTGAGCTTCCTGTCATGTATAAGAGGCCTGCCGCCCCAAGGGCTGTATAGCCTAGAAAGCTTATGAAATAGCACCAGTAAACGGCATCCGAATCATTGGGTGATATATTTGCCATAGACCTGTACATATCATATTGCGACACCAGAGCCTGTTCCATCAAATGGGGCATTTTAACACCGAAGATCATAAGCGTTGAAAGGCATATGAAAACAATCGTTGTCCACATCATTGTTTTTATCATTGCCGGGGCGTCGCTTTCATACTGCTTTAGAAGTGCAATGATGATTAATATGCTTACGGCGCTCCCGAGGGCAATCTGAATATAATTATAAAGGGCATAATGTTTTGATATGTCGAGACCCAGAAACAAGCCTTGAACAAGGACTATGGCAAACGTAAGCGTGTGGTACCTGCCGATGAAGGGTTTCAGCATATTTGATGAGCCAGACTGTGCGGCTCCCTGTCTTACGGGAACCGGCTTTGTAAGTATATCCTCTTCGGACAGGGTTCCCTGGAGGGCGGTACATGCATTGTCTATGACTGTTTTTACCTTTTCCGCATTTCGAAGTCTTTTGAGAGAAGGAATCTCTTCGTCCTGAACAGGGGTGATAATACGGCATATGCATGTAACACCCATTAAGTAGTTAAGAAAAAGCGCTATCAATGAAATAAAGAAAATAAACATTACCGCTGAACCGGGAAATCCATCCCCCAGAACATGCGAGAGGTGAATTATTGCAGCAGCAAACAATGTGGAAACGGCTATATAATTGAAGTTCCTTGAAAAATTCGTCTTTTGTATGACTACCGACTGGATATCTTTAAAATAGAAGCGCCTGTAGCTTTCGGTAATGCCGTTACTTTCAACAAGCAGCAGGTGGTCGTCTGTCTGCCACAATGAGCAGCTGCCGCCGATTGAGTGCAGAAAGCCGCTTTTTCTTCCCCGGCCTGGGAGTCTTCTGTAGGATGAGTCGGCAGCATCAGACAATGAGAGTTCCCCCCTTTATGTGAAAGCGAGGGCAAAAACATATGCCCAGCCCAGAATCTGAATTGAAGATATGAGAATGGCAGCAATGAATTTGTATTTTGAGCGTGATGTGATGCTGAGGGGCTTATTGAAATTCCTGGCTGCCAGATATAATGATACCGGTGCGGTAAAGATCGTTATCGGGAAAAGGATAAGCGGATAGAAGGAGAGCTTCAGGGCGATGGAATCATAGATCGTCCTGCCCGAATCAAGGTTATTTATGCGTCTTTTTCTTCTGCCCTCCTCCAGACAGCTCGGGCAGATGTGGGAGCCGTCAAGCTCGATATCGCATACGCTGCATAGAAAGCGGCCGCAGCTTTCACACGAAACCAGGGCTATATTCTGAGGATGGTAGAAGCATGCTGCCTGACCTTCCGATATCGACTCCGCTTCACTTACGATTTTTCCGGAATAAAGAGATGGATAAACCCGGATCATGGTAGGCGTATTGCATGTCGGACAGAAAGAGAAGCCGTCCTTGTTATAAAAAGATGCGGGGAACATGTCCCCGCATCTTTTACAGGCAATGCCTCCAGTCATCTCTCTTTCCTGATCACCCTCGTGTCGCATATGCGGTCATGGAGAGCCCGGCATTCATCATCGAATGCAACCATCAGGTAGCCTATACCCAGGATAAGGCCGCTCAGCATCTGCGCAAAATAACGGGCTAACGCCCTTAAATAGCTTACCCTGCTGCCGTCCGGTCTTATTATCATAAGCCCGCATATCATTTTACCCGGGGTGGCCCCGTATTTTCCGACAAAGAATGTAGGATATCCGATCCCGACTGCAAACTGGATTATCAACAAAATTATAAACGGCGTGATGAACTGCTTAAACATCTGCGGATTGTTCGTCATGGCGTCGGACATATCAGGCATTGAAGCAAATGATGTGAAGACGAACTGCAGAATAAAATTAGCTATTCCAAGTATGATTCCATCAATTATATATGCCGCGGCTCTGATCCAGAACCCCGCATAATTATAGACGCCCAGAGGGGAAATGCCTTCCCTCATCTTCTGGACATATATGTTCTTGCAGCTGGCGCAGATGTAACGGTCACCGAATTTTGCCAGATATGAGGACGGGAATATGTTTTTACATTCGGCGCAGAGCTGAGAGGTTCCTGATGTATCCCGGCCCGGGGTTATGCCTGTTGAGCTCCCTGCAGGCCCGGGGCTGAGGGTTGATACGGCAGCCGCAGGCAGGTCGCCTCTCATTGTATCGGTCAACTGGCCATAATAAATCCATTTTGGAAGGTCTTCATTCCAAACATAGGTGTCGGCTTTTACTGTTTCATTCAGGAGGAGGTGCCTCATCTTTTCGGTGTCGACCGGTCCCATCCTTTTCCCGTCAATCTGATAATACCAGTTCATGTCCGACTCTCCTTTATGAAAAAAATTTTCAGCTTATAACCCTTATCGACTGATTTAAAATATATTTTAAATTTTAAAATTGAAACCCCATTTATAAGATTTATGCTCAGGTGTTTATGTTGACAGGGCATGGCATATCTTCTATAACTCCGGCAATCTAATCTCATCGGGGGATAAAACCTTGGAGGACATCGGGCGTTTAACAAAACAGCGCATAGAAAAATTTGATGCACTGAAAAATGAATACGGAGTAGCTCACTTTCCGAATACCTATAAGAAGGATACGGATGTCTGTGAATTTATAAAAGAATATTCCCCTCTTGATGCAGAAACACTTCACGGTATCGAAAAAATCCATAAAATGGCCGGTCGTATTATGGCTGTACGCATCTTCGGCAAGGCAGCCTTCATACATTTTCAGGATGGTTCGGGAAAGCTCCAGGCTTTTTTTGAAAAGGCGAAGCTCGGGGAAAAGGCCTATGAACTTTTCAAAAAACTGGATGTAGGCGATATAATCGGTTTATGGGGCACACCCATAAAGACAAAAACAGGAGAACTTTCAGTATACACGCAGGGATTTGAGCTGCTGACGAAGAATTTTCAGCCCCTGCCGGAGAAATGGCACGGACTCACCGATGTCGAAACCAGATATCGCCAGAGATATGCCGACCTCATCATGTCCGGGGATGTAAAGGAAGTATTCCTGAAGAGGACAAAGATAATCAAGGCGCTCAGGGCATATATGGACAGACTCGGATTTATCGAGGTCGAAACCCCCATGATGCAGAGTATCCCTGGAGGTGCGACGGCCAAACCGTTCAAGACGCATCACAATGCCCTGGATATGGACCTTTATATGAGGATAGCGCCTGAGCTTTATCTCAAGAGGCTTGTTGTAGGCGGGTTCGAACGGGTCTATGAAATCAATCGCAATTTCAGGAATGAAGGCATTTCAACCAGACATAATCCTGAATTCACCATGATGGAATTCTATATGGCTTATGCAGACTATAAAGACCTGATGAAACTGACCGAGGAGATGATTTCCTCGATAGCTACAGAGGTGCTGGGTACCGCCAGGGTTAATTATCAGGGTCTCGAAATTGATTTTTCTCCGCCCTGGCAGTCTTTCACGATGAAAGAGTCTATAACGGTGATCGGAAAAGTCGATGCCGGAATCATTGATGACAGGGATAAGGCTGTGGCCTTTTGCAAAGAAAAGGGATTCCCTGCCACTGGAAGCGAAAGCCTGGGAGAACTGCAAACCATAATTTTTGAAGAGACATGTGAAGACAAGCTGACAGGACCGGTATTTATTACGTCCTACCCGACCGAAGTCTCCCCGCTTTCACGCCGCAACACGGAAGACCCCTCAATAGTCGACCGCTTTGAACTCTATATTGCCGGCAGGGAAATAGCCAATGCGTTCAGCGAGCTCAATGATCCGTTCGACCAGAAAGAGCGTTTTGAAAGGCAGCTTACGAACAAAGAGGGCCCGGGAGAGCTTGATGAAGACTATATAAGGGCGCTTGAGTATGGCATGCCACCGGCAGCTGGAGAGGGAATAGGAATAGACAGGCTTGTCATGCTGCTTACTGACAGCCCTTCGATAAGAGATGTGATACTCTTCCCGCTGCTTCGTAAAGGAGAATAATCCTGAGATTCGAGTTTTTTGTTGCACGCAAATACCTGAAGGCAAAGAAAAGCCAGGGATTCATAAGTTTTACATCCACCCTGTCGGTCTTTGGAATAGCCATCGGCGTTATGGCGCTGATAGTTGTTATTTCCGTCATGAACGGCTTTGAAGAAGATATAAAGGCCAAGCTTCTGGGCACTCAATCTCATATTGTCGTTACAAGCCTTAGTGACCGCATGACAGACCCTGAAAAGCTTCTGCCTGATATAATGTCAGTAAAAGGCGTAGAGGGCGCAACACCGTTCATTCTTTCTGAAGGGCTGATGTCCGCCTCGGGATCGATCAAGGGCATAGTCATCAGGGGTATTGATGCAGACACGGCAGTTAATGTTATAAGGCTTCAGGAGATAATTAAAAACGGCGTGTCTTTGAAAGAGATGGGTGAATCGGATATACTTCTGGGCTCGGAGCTGGCCAGAAATCTGGGTTCAACACCCGGGGATGTCGTAACGCTCGTTTCCCCGTCAGGAATAGTGACGCCTCTGGGCCTGATGCCCAAATCCATCAATTTTACGGTCAAAGGCATCTTTTCCACCGGCATGTATGAATATGATTCGAACATGGTCTATATCACCCTGCCTGCTGCAATGAAACTGATGATGAAGGATGTGCCTACAGGAATTGAAATAAAGGTCAGAGATATTTATCAGGCGAGTTCCATTTCGAACGCAATTCTCGAAAGAATCGGTTCGGGATACTGGGCTACCACCTGGAAGGAGATGAACAGGAGCCTTTTCTCCGCCCTGAAAATGGAGAAGACCGTGATGTGGATAATCCTGCTGTTTATTATACTTGTCGCTGTCTTCAGTATAATCAGCATGCTTATCATGCTTGTGATGGAGAAGAGAAAAGAGATTGCAATACTCAAATCCATGGGCGCTACTTCCACACAGATACTTGGAATTTTCGTTATAATGGGTATGGTGATTGGTCTGAGCGGGACAATCCTGGGGCTTGTTTTGGGGCTCGGGCTTGCCTATAACCTGAATCCGGTCGTGAATTCAGTCGAATTTATTTTCGGCATAGAGGTGATGCCCAAGGATGTATATTACATTACGGGTCTTCCCACCAGGGTCTTTCCCCTTGAAGTAGTCATTATCGCTTTAAGTTCGATATTGCTTTCATTCCTTTCTACAATATATCCCGCCAGGCAGGCTGCAAAACAGGACCCTGTAGAGGTGCTTCGCTATGAAGGCTGAGACTTCGATCAAGGCCCGGGGGTTGTTTAAAACCTTCCATAAGGCAAAACACAGTATCGAGGTCCTCAAAGGACTCGATATCAGTGTGAATAAAGGAGAAGGGGTGGCTGTAATCGGGGCGTCGGGAACAGGCAAAAGCACTCTTCTTCACCTTCTGGGCGGTCTGGAAAAACCCGACAGCGGAAGCATATATTACGCAGATAAAAACATCTGTACGATGAAAGACAATGACCTATCGGCATTGAGAAACAAAATGATAGGCTTTGTTTTCCAGTTCCATTTTCTTCTTCCTGAATTTACGGCGCTTGAAAATATTTATATTCCCTCCCTTATTTCCTCAGGCAACATGGTTAAGGCAAAAAAAAGGGCTCTCGAACTGCTTGACATCGTAGGTCTTTCCGACAGGGCGATACATAAACCGGGAGAGCTTTCAGGAGGCGAACAGCAGAGGGTTTCTCTCGCCAGGGCATTGATGATGTCACCGGAGATACTTCTTGCTGACGAGCCGACAGGAGACCTTGATCCTTCAACCGGCGAGATGCTGGCTGAACTGCTCGTCAAGCTTAAGAAAGATATGTGTGTTACAATGATTATCGTCACGCACAACCATGATCTGGCAAGACTCATGGACAGAACAATGATGCTCAGGGGAGGGATTCTTGAACCGCATGCTCTATAGGCTATTCTCAGTGCTGATCCTGGCGCTTTTCTTCCCTGCCTGTCTTGCGGCTGCAGATATTGAGGTGAGGTCCGTCAACAAGGAGCTTTCAGATTTAATTTCTGATGTACCTTGCGTGACCTTAAAGGATACTGCCCCGTTAATGCTTGAAGTCATTTCAAAGGATGGACTCATCGAGGTAAAGGATTCAGACGGGACAGGCTATAAGGCCGCAACAATTGAAGATGCTGCAAACGGTTATCTGAGAATGAAAGATGTATGTGTTGTAAAAGAAATAAAAATAAACGGGGCCAAGCGCATATCAAACGACGCCATAAGGTTCAGAATAAGGACAGCCCCGGGTGATATAATCCACAGACTGGCGATCAGAAAAGATATTGAGGAAATATACTCTATGGGATATTTTGAGAGCTGTAATGCATCCAGTGAGAATAGTATCCTTACCTTTAATGTGACTGAATATCCAGTTGTCGTTAAGATTGAAGTTAAAGGCAGTAAAAAAGTGGAAGAGAAAAAGATACTTGAAACTTCCGAGGTCAAGAGATTCGATATACTCAATACAAGATCGCTTAAAACTGCAGTCGACAGGATAAAAGGTCTCTACAGGGAAAAGGGGTATTATAATGTCGGTGTTGAAACCGACATCCAGGAAACCGATGGCGGAATAATTCTAACATTTGTCATTAATGAAAATGAAAAGCTGTGGGTAAAAGAGGTGAAGTTTGATGGAATTACCCGGAAAAGGACATGGTATGAACCGTGGAAAGATCCGTATTCGGGAATGAAGAGCTCCATGAAAACGCAGAAAAAAAGCTGGTGGAATCCGTTCGACTGGTTTTCAGACAGGGGTGCATATACTGAAAGTGATATGGATACCGACCTGTTGAGGCTTGAGGAATACTTCGGGAACGAAGGGTATCTTCAGGCCAAGGTTGGAAGGCCCAAAGTCGAAATAAAGGAAGATAAAGGAATTTATATAACAGTGCCAGTCGAAGAGGGTCCTCTTTTCAGGCTCGGGAATGTCGATGCAGAAGGTGAACTGATTGTTCCCAAGGAAAAGATTCTTAAAGCCCTTGGAATGGAAAAGGGCGATATCATGAGTAAAATGGCTCTGTATATGGGCATTGAGAGAGTAAGGGATATATATATGGACAGGGGTTACGCCTATGTTCAGATAAAACCGATAACGACGGAAAGAGAGGGTTATATGATAGACATGACCCTTGATATAAAGCAGAACAAGCCGGTTCATATCGATGAAGTGATTATAAGGAATAATAAGAAAACCCGTGACAAGGTTATAAGAAGAGAATTGAAACTGCAGGAAACATCCCTGTTTTCTTCCACAAAGCTGAGAGACAGCAGGGATAACCTTAACAGGCTCGGATACTTTTCCAAAGTGGATATCAACCAGGTCCCAAGCGAAAAAGAAGATGAGATGGACCTTATTGTGGATATTGAGGAAAATCCGACAGGCGCTTTCACCTTCGGTATTGCTTATTCGAGCATCGATAAGGTTATGGGCCAGGCGGAAGTAAGCGAAAACAATCTTTTCGGGGTCGGGTTGAAAGCCAAGGCAAGCATAGAATATGGATCGCAAAGGAAAAATTACAACATATATCTGCAGGAACCATGGCTGCTGGGTTATCCGGTTGCAATAAGCGGAAGGGTGTATAACCAGGAGCGCGTTCTGACATATTACACAAGAGAATCAAGAGGATTTTCAGTAGGTATGAGTTTCCCGATTATTGAAGAATTCAGATATAATATACTGTATAATTACGATTATATCCTTCCGTTCACGGATGTTGATGAATCATATGAGCCATGGCTGACAACAGTTGAAATCGAGGGAGGCCTTGACAGCAGCATTACAAACACTATCTCAAGAGTCACGACAAACGATTTCTACCGTCCGACACGCGGGATGGATGCGGCATTGTCAATGGAATATGCCGGATTGGGCGGAGATTATCACTATACAAGGTTGAGTGCAAATGTGGCCCAGTTCTTCCCATTATATAAGAATATCTTCGCGCTGATGCTTAAGGGGCGATGGGGAACCATCAACGGCGGCGAAGGTCAGGATGTTCCGACATCGGAACTGTATACCCTCGGGGGTATGAACACGATTCGCGGATTCGATTATGGCGATATCGGTCCGAGAGATAATTACGGGAATGTGGTAGGCGGAAACAGGATGGTGGTCTTCAACGGTGAAATAACCTTTCCCATCGGAGCCGTACCGGGCCTCTCCGGCGTCGTATTCCTTGACGCGGGCAATGCATTCAACAATACGATAGATTTGAACAATCTTAAAAAATCATATGGTGCAGGGATAAGATGGGTTACGCCAATGGGGCCGTTAAGGCTTGAATACGGATGGGTAATAGATCCCGAAGATTATGAACCCTCGGGGAAATGGGACTTCACCATCGGCGCGTTTTTCTAAAAATAAATCTGGAGGTAGTTATGAAAAAGATGACATTGATAGCGGTTGCTTGTCTCATGGTTGGTTTCTTCGCAAGCCTTGCATATGCCGAGGGAAATAAAATTGGTACAATAGACATGAACAGCGTGATGAATGAAAGCAAGCAGGGGAAGGCAATTCAGGCTACAATGAATAAGATGTTTCAGGACAAGCAGGCTGAGGCAGAGAAATATTACCAGAAGGTAAAGACAATAAGTGATCAGCTCAGCGCGGAAACGCCTGCCATGAAACAGGAGGCCAAGACAAAATTGATGAAACAGTACCAGCAGGCCACCCAGGAGCTGAAAAAGTTCGAGGATAGTGCGGACGGTGAGCTTCAAGCGAAGAAAGCGTCCCTGGTCAGGCCTATGCAGGACACACTTATTGCTTTGGTTAATGATTATGCGAAGAAAAACGCCTATGATTATATTTTTGTAAGAGAGGCCCTGATTTTTGCTCCGGAAAATTCTGATATTACACAGAAAATCCTGGATGAATTTGACAAGATATACCTGGATAATCAGGCAAAGGAAAAAGCACAGGAGCCTGTAAAAGCGCCTGCAACCAAGGATAATCCCAAGAAATAAATGCTTTTATCCAGAATATCAGAAGCTATAGGCGGTATACTTAACGGCAAGGATGTCGAGATTGCCGGGGTCTCTTCTCTGGAAGAAGCAGGACCGGACGATATCTCATTTCTGTCAAACCCTAAATATACGCATATGGCGCTTACCTCAAATGCAGGCGCCATAATTGTATCTTCCCTGATAGAGAGAGATGTTCCGCAGATAGTAATGGCAAATCCATATCTTGGCTTTGCAAGTACGCTCAAGCTTCTGTATCCTGAAAAGACGCATAATCCTGGCATATCCGAAATGGCCTTCATAGGCGCTGGCACGGTAATCGGAAAAAGTTCGACAGTTTTCCCCAATGTCTATATAGGCGAGAATTCGGAAATCGGCGAAAATTGCGTGATATATCCCGGCTGCTTTATAGGAGACGGGTGCAGGATATCGGACGGGTGTATTCTTTATCCGAATGCGGTTATTTATGAAGGGTGCATTATAGGCAGGGAATGCATAATCCATTCCGGTGTAGTTATTGGAGGAGACGGTTTCGGTTTTGTCTGGGACGGAGAGAAACACCTTAAAATCCCTCAGAAAGGTATAGTGAAAATAGGCGACTTCGTGGAAATCGGCGCCAACTGTACAATAGACAGGGCCGCACTTACTGAAACCGTAATCGGAAATGATGTAAAAATTGACGATATGGTCCATATCGCCCACAACGTCACGGTAGGAGATCATTCGATAATCGTCGCACAGACAGGGATTGCCGGAAGCTCTAAGCTCGGCCGCCATGTCACGCTGGCCGGGCAGAGCGGTATTGTCGGGCACGTAACCATTGGAGACGGCTGTGTGGTTGCTTCCAAGGCAGGGGTGCACAACGATCTAAAGCCCGGATCGATAGTATCCGGAGCACCAGCCATGGACCATAAGAGATGGCTGAGAGTACAGGCAGTCATCAAAAACCTGCCGGAGCTTCTCAAAAGGGTTCAGGAGATGGAAAGGAGGCTTGATGCCAAGGATTAAGTCAACTTCCGAAGTATCAAAGAAGGCCGTCATACACGATGGTGTGGAAATCGGGCCTTACTGCGTAATAGGAGACGATGTAGAGATAGGAGAGGGTACATATGTCGGGCCCCATACAATGATAAACGGTCCTACTGTCATAGGCGGGGGATGCAGGTTTGAAGGCTATGTGAGTGCAGGCGGCCCTCCCCAGGACCTGAAATACAAAGGAGAAAAGACAAGGCTCGAGATAGGAGACAACAACCTGTTCAGGGAATTCGTAACGCTCAACCGGGGAACCTCGGGCGGAGGCGGGGTAACCAGAATCGGCAGCGGAAACCTGCTCATGGCATACTGCCATGTAGCCCATGACTGCCAGCTGGGGAGCAATATCGTGATGGGAAATCTGGCCACACTGGGCGGACACGTCCATATTGAAGACAGGGTCATCATCGGAGGAATGTCTGCCATACACCAGTTCACCAAGATAGGCGCCTATACTATAATGGGCGGTGGCACCCTGGTGGGTATGGACGTTGTTCCCTATGCGAAGGTGCAGGGCAACAGGGCAAAGATGTACGGCATAAACACGATAGGCCTTAAAAGAAACGGGTTTTCAGATGAGACCATCGATGCGATCGGTTCGGCTTACCGTCTGATATTCAAGAAGGGACTTCAGCTAAAAGACGCGGTGGCAAAGATTGAAGCGGAATTTTCAGGAATTCCCGAGGTCATGAGAATAATCGAATTCATAAAAGGCTCCGAACGGGGAATCGCGAGATAGCCCGGGGCGGAGAAACAGCAAGTTTGAAAGGCTTGGGAAGGGCTAAACGGCATATGAATGAAAAGATAAGAACTGCCGTAATAGGTGTAGGATATCTTGGCAGGTTTCATGCCCAGAAGTATGCAGCAATGGAGGACGTCGACCTGGTGGCGGTTGCGGATATCGATCCCGACAGGGCAAAAGAGATTGCACTTGAAACCGGCACAGCCGCAGTTACGGATTATTCGGAATTAATCGGAAAAGTAGATGCAGTCAGTATAGTCGTTCCCACCTCCATACACTGTGAAACAGCCATACCTTTTTTGTTAAACGGTGTGGCCGTACTGCTGGAAAAACCCATGAGTGCTACAATTGAGGAATCGCAAGCAATCATTGATGCGACTGAAAGGGGTGGGGCGCTGCTTCAGATAGGGCACCTCGAGAGATTCAATCCGGCGTTTGCCAATCTCAGAGACAGCATTACAAAACCGATGTTCATAGAGGTCCATAGGATAAGCACCTTCAAGGAAAGGGGCACGGATGTAGATGTGATACTGGACCTTATGATCCATGATATAGATATAATTCTTTCTCTCGTTCATTCGCAGATAGTTTCCGTTGAAGCGGTAGGCGTGCCTGTGCTTACGAATAATGTCGACATAGCAAACGCCAGGCTGCGTTTTGAATCGGGCTGCATAGCAAACGTCACTGCAAGCCGCATCTCTGCGGACGTCATGAGGAAGATCCGCATATTCCAGCCCGATGCCTACATCTCTATCGATTATGCAAAGAACGCCGTGGATATATTCACTCTGAGCGAAGACAAGAAAATCGGGCACAAAAGACTGGAGATGTCTGAATCTGATGCTCTCAAATCAGAGATAAGGTCTTTTATCGATGCGGTTCAAGGTAAATCAAAGGTCGTCGTCGACGGGATTGCAGGGCTCAATGCGATAAAGGTGGCCCATATGATCAGACAGAATATGATACTGCCGGAAAAATAGTCCGGTCTTTCTTTTGCATCAGCCAAAAATGAAAATGGCCCCCAGAATATTAATAACCGCCGGAGAAGAAAGCGCAGACCGGCATGCAGCATGTGTTGTCAGACAGATCAGGCAGATTATGCCGGATGCACATGTGTTCGGTATGGGCGGTTCTGAAATGAAAGACGCAGGTGTAGAGATACTGTATTCCATGAAGGAGCTTTCGGTCATGGGGTTTTCCGAGGTGCTGCCAAAGCTTGCAGGCATTCTGAAGGTATATTCCGGTTTGAAAAGAATAATAAAAACCATGAATCCTGACGTTTTCATTCCCGTGGATCTGCCTGATTTTAATATGAGGCTTGCCGGGTTCGCAAAAAAAAAGGGGGTAAAGGTTCTGTATTACATAGCACCTCAGGCATGGGCATGGAGGGCTTACAGGGCTGGGATTTTATCAAGAATCACGGACGGTCTGGCTGTTATTTTCCCGTTCGAAGAGGCATATTTTCGTAAAAGTGGTGTGGATGCAAGATATGTGGGACATCCGTTTATGGAGGAAAATAATGTGCCTCCTGCTGATTCATCCTGGCCTGTGAAGAGGATATTAATGATGCCGGGAAGCAGAAGGGATGAGATTATAAGGATGCTTCCTGTGATGATGGATGCAAGAAGGCTTGTGGACAATGAAATTAAAGGACTCGAATGGATGCTGCCTTTGGCCAGAGGCCTTGACAGGGCTTTTGTTGAAGAATTTACCGGCGGCAGCGTGAAGCTGACAGATGGAATTCCAGATTCCGATCTTGCAATGGCAAAGTCTGGAACGGCATGCTTTGAGACAGCGATAAAGGAGATTCCCCAGGTGATATGTTATAAGACATCACCAATAAATTATTATCTTGCCCGTATTTTTGTTAAGGTTAAGACTATCGGCATGCCGAATATTGCTATAGGAAGGGCAGTGGTGCCTGAACTTATCCAGCACGACCTGACCCCTGAAAGACTTGCAGAAGAGGTCCTGAAATTTATAAATGACAGAGAGCTGTTTATCAGGACAAAACAGGAATTCACGCATATGAGGGAATCACTGGAAGGCGGAAGGGCATCCTTAGAGGTGGCGCAATGGGCGATGAGATTAATTCGGAAAACAAACTGACAAAAGTTGGAATCAGCGACCTGAAGATATATTTCAGGTTGATCGGTTTTTTAAAGCCCTATATCAAACAGCTCATACTTGCCATGCTGCTGATGGGCGTATTTGCCGGATGCATGGTTCTTCAGGCATGGCTTGTCCAGCCTGCCGTTAAATATATATTCAGCGAAAAAAGCATGACATTGCTTTACTCGCTCGCTCTGGGCATAGTCGTTGTGTTCTTTGTCAAGTCGGCAGCCGATTACGGAAGATATGTCCTTATGGCGGATATAGGCCAGAAGATCATCAAGGATATCCGCAATAAACTTTATGAATGCATACAGGGCCAGTCACTGAGATATTTTGTAAAGAATCCGACAGGAATACTGATGTCGAGGATAACAAATGACGTCAATATGGTGCAGGGTTCAGTAACAAGTGCCGTGACGGCGCTGGTGAAGGAAGTAGCAAGTGTAATAGGGCTGCTCGGATATGCTTTTTACATGAACTGGAAGCTTACCCTCATAGCCATGATCATATTCCCGGCTGTGGGCTATGTCATGAACCGGCTCAGAAAAAAGATCAAGAAATATGCAAGAAGAAGCATGGAGGTGATGGGAGACATCAACACCGTGCTCGACGAAGCCATATCAGGAATCCGCATAGTAAAGGCCTTCGGAATGGAGGAATACGAAAAGGACAGGTTCGGCTCCTACAATCATCAGTTCTACCGTAACTGGATGAAGCGTCTGAAGATAAGAGGCATAGCATCTCCCCTGATGGAAGTTCTCGGGGGGATAGCCGCAGCCGCGATTTTTGTTGTCGGAGGCATGAGCGTAATAAATGGTGTAATGACGCCCGAGCAATTCTTTTCATATGTTACAGCCCTTTTTATGCTTTATCAGCCTATAAAGAAGATCAATGAAGTGAATATTGAAATACAGGAAGGCGTCACTGCCGCCAAAAGAATATATGAAGTCATAGATGCACAACCCGAAATGGAGGAAAAACCGGATGCCATAGACCTTGGTCGTGCAGAAGGCGACGTGAAATACAGGTCTGTTGAGTTCAGTTATGACGGTGACGAGTATGCACTCAAGGGGGTCAGCTTCGATGCCCCGAAAGGTGCAAAGATAGCCTTTGTCGGTGAGTCAGGCGCAGGGAAGACTACAATCATTAATCTCCTGCCCAGGTTCTATGATGTAACTTCGGGCTCAGTAACAATTGACGGACATGACATACGCGATCTCACCATAAAATCTCTCAGGGCCAACATTGCAATGGTGGAGCAGAAAAACATACTTTTCAACGATACGATAAGGGCGAATATCGCATACGGGTCGCAGAATGCTCCGCTAGAGGCCGTAATCGAAGCATCCATAGCGGCAAACGCACATGAATTCATTATGGATATGCCTGATGGTTATGAGACCATAGCGGGCGAAAGCGGCGTCAGGCTTTCAGGCGGACAGATGCAGCGCATATGCATAGCCCGAGCCATAATGAAGAATGCGCCGATACTTGTACTTGACGAGGCGACTTCGGCACTTGATACGGAAAGTGAAAAAGAAGTCCATGCAGCTCTCGACAGGCTTATGGAAAACAGGACCACATTCATCATTGCCCACAGGCTTTCCACCATTCAGGGCGCTGACAGGATAATAGCATTGAACAGAGGCGTCATCGTGGAAGAGGGCACCCATGACGAACTCCTGGCAAAAGACGGCTATTACACAAGGCTCTATAACCTCCAGTTCGGGTCTGATGATGCTTGAAACGCCCTTCGCTTCAGCAGTTTATTTAAGGAATCTCCTCTTTGATAAAGGCATATTGAAATCATATCTGGTGCCCCCCCTTGTCGTAAGCATAGGAAATATAGAGGCCGGCGGCACAGGCAAGACTCCGTTTGCGATGGCTCTGGCAGGCGAACTCAAGGCTCACGGACATAATGTGGCAATAGTGACAAGGGGGTACCGCGGCAGACTGCGGGGACCTGTTGAAGTCAGCCCTTCTCATGACTACCGGGATGTAGGAGACGAACCCCTGCTTATGGCAAGGACCACGGGTGTGCCTGTAATCAAATCGCCTGACAGGTGCATGGGGGGCACTTTCGCTTACAGAAAACTTGGCGCAGAAATTGTCCTTCTGGACGACGGATTTCAGCACAGACGCATATTCAGAGACCTTAACATATGTCTTGTTTCAGGAACGCTTGAGAATGAAAGACTGCTGCCGGCAGGAAGGCTGAGGGAGACGGTCGCATCGCTCAAGCGCGCTGACTTTATAATCGATACGAAAAAAGACGCCTCGCTCAATATTGAAGGGATCGTTGACAGCAGGGGAAGGCTTTCGTCCGTGGTAAGAGGCGTCAGCATATTCGCCTTCTGCGGCATAGCAAACCCTCAAAGGTTTTTCGACACCCTCAGGCCGTTATGCACCCGGATGAAAATAATGGTTTTTCCGGATCACCACAAATATTCAGCTTCTGATATCAAGAAGATAAAAAAGGCTGCCACCGGCTTTGACATGGTAGTGACAACCGAGAAAGACCTTGTAAGGATAAACCATTCATGGATGGATGACAGGTTTAATGCATTAAAGGTCAGCATGAGGTCTGACAAGATAAAGGACATTATCAAGGAGATAGAAAGACTTGCTGAGAACAGGTGTATTTCTAGACAGGGATGACACCATCATAAAGGACATTCCCTATCTTAGGGACCCGGATAAGGTAGAGCTTATGCCGGGCGCAGCCGTGGCCATAAGACTGCTTAATGAAAAAGGGATACCTGCAATCATAATAACCAACCAGTCAGGGATAGCGCGCGGACTGCTTGATGAGGCAGATCTCGAAGCTGTGCACGAAAAGCTTGAAGAGATGCTTGCTGAAGACTCTGCCAGTGTAGATGCCATATATTCGTGCCCGCACTATCCGGAAGGCGTCATAAAAAAATACGCCGTCAGGTGCGGCTGCCGCAAACCCGAAACCGGGCTTCTTGAAGAAGCTGCCCGCGATTTCTCTCTGAATCTGAGCAGGTGCTATTTTATCGGTGATAAACTAAGCGATATTGAGGCCATACACCGTGTAGGCGGCAAAGGGATCCTCGTGGGCCATTCGACGGAATCCATACCGGCCGAATATCGTGCAAATGACATTCTGGATGCGGTCGAATGGGTAATTAGGGACATGTGTAATGAAAACCCTTGAAAAAATTGCGGTAAGCCTGATCAAATCCGTAATATGGCTTTTCAGGAAAATGCCATATTCTGTTGCGATAAATACAGGCAGGGTGATTGCATCGCTGGTCTATATATTTGCACTCAGGGAGAGAAAGATTGCGCGAGTCCAGATGAAGGCGGCTCTTGGAGACGCATTCGAACCGGGCATGATAAAGGAGGTTTTCCTTTACCACTCGGACGTGTTCGTGGATACGATCAGATATGCCTATATGGATAACGATGAGATAGCTGAAAGGGTGGAGATCACAGGAGCGGATAATCTGAAGGCTGCGAAAGCTTCAGGCCGGGGCATAATGCTTGTGATCTCTCATGCGGAGAACTGGGAGATTCTGGCAAATGTATCGCGCATGCTCAATGTGGAATTCTGTGTCATGGCCGACCTGAGGGACAATACCGGCATAGCGACCCTCATAAATGACATCAGAAGAAGAACTGGTGTCACGATACTGCCGCCAACGGGAAAGATACTTATGCTTGTAAAAGAGCTCAGGCGCGGCAGGACCATCGCCTTCATAGTAGACAAGAGGGGAGAGAAAGGGACGGATCTTTATTGCGACTTTTTCGGCATGCCCGCTCTGACCAATCCCGCGCCCGCCTTTGTGGCGTCAAAGGGTGAGGCACTGATAGTCCCGGTTTATTCGGAACGGAAAGGATATTCCTACAGGATAACGATATGTCCGGCAGTAGATACGAGGACGTTCTCCGGCGATATAATACAGAATATTAGCGATTTCATGCAGTCCTGGGTCGAATCGGTCATAAGGAAAAGGCCTGCGCACTGGACCTGGTCTTACAGCAGGTGGATAAGGCGCTCCCAGATAAAGGAAGTGATAAAAGACGGACTCGACTTCAAAGAGTTCGTCATTGCGAAAGCAGCCGGAAAAACAAAGGAAATATAGAATGAAGAAACTGGAGCTCCTTTCTCCCGCCAGAAATTTTGAAGCGGGGAAGGCTGCAATAGATAATGGCGCAGATGCGGTATATATAGGTGGACCCGCTTTCGGAGCGCGCTCATCAGCATCCAACGATCTCAGGGACATCGAGAGGCTGGCTGAATATGCACACAGATATTGGGCGAGAGTCTATCTCACGCTCAATACGATACTCTTTGACAATGAGCTTGAAGATGCGGCAAAACTTGCCCGTGACGCATACAGCGCGGGAGTAGATGCCCTGATAATTGCCGATATGGCATACCTGGAAATAGACCT
>CAYNVT010000038.1:0-33450 GCA_964400685.1 uncultured Bacteriovoracaceae bacterium
AACTCTCTATCGAAATTTCCATTTATATTCCTCCTGAAATTTATTCTTTTGGCTCGGAAAAAGATGCTTCCATTATGAGTGCGCCGTCTTCAAAGCGGTTTGATATTTTATACGGGAGCCTTTTAAAAAGTTTGATCATGGAGTTGTTGTCAGGGAATGTCATTGCATACAGGCCGGCGATTCCGTTATGCCTTGCAGCATCAACTATTTTCTGCTGCAGCCTTGCTGCAATTCCTTTGCCCTGCCAGCCCTGGTCAAGAGAGTATGCAACCTCCGCTATGTCCCTGCCTTCGTCAATACAATACATTCCCACTCCTACGACTTTACCGAGTCCCTCTTCTCCCACATACGCGATAACTGAGAATTTGCTTTTATAGTCAACCATGAACATGTTCTTGAGCTCATCCCAGAAAAAATGCATCCTGAAGCCAAAGAAACGCTTTGAAATATCCTTCTTGTCCATTGAATAAAAGTGCTCCTGAATGAGCCTGCTGTCAGTCGTTTTGGCAGGCCTGAAGGTTATCTTCTCCCCGCCGGACTCTACAGTTTCCTCCATCCATGCAGGGTAGATGCCATTTATGGACTCATTGATGCTTCGTTCCTGGCTTATAAGTCCGAGTTCCTTTGCCTTCATGAAGAGTTCATCCCTGAATTTGGGGTGGGAAATGCTGATGATGGCCATGGCCCTTTCCTGGATATTTTTCCCGAAGAGGTTTACAACACCATATTCACTGACAATGTATGTTGCATCAGGGGCTGGAATCGCAACTGCTCCGGTAGAAATCTCAGCGATTATATTGCTCTGCTTTTCATCAAGAGACACCGAAGGAATGACTATAATTGTTTTGCCCCCATTGGCCATTGAGGCGCCTCTTGTAAAATCGACCATTCCTGCTACATCTGCAAAATGGTTTTGCGGCATGCCATCCGCTGATACCTGTCCTTTAAGGTCTATTGCGGAGGCCAGGTTGATGGCTACCATTTTGTTGTGTCTGGCTATGATGCGAGGATTGCTGACATAATCACTCGGCCTGAATTCAACCGCAGGATTCATCTCAAGGAACCTGTAAAGTTCGTTTGAGCCGATGGCTCCGAATGCAACCATCTTGCCGTCATTGAATCCCTTTCTACGGTTTGTTATGACGCCTTTTCTGCAAAGTGTGAGCATGGAATCAAGTATAAACTGGCTGTGTACACCGAGGTCGTTTTTATTCCCGAGAGCCTTGTCGGCAAGCTCGCTTGGAATGCCGGGACCAAGTTGAATTGTTGAGCCGTCATCCACGAGATTTGACAGATATCCAGCAATATTTTCCATACCAGGCAAATCCGGTACGGGATAGGTTGTGAGGAGTTCCTCATCGTGTTCGACTATGTAATCAACATCGTCGATATGAAGCATGCCGTAACCGGGTATCCTGGGCATATTTGAATTAACTTGTGCAATTACTATGTCGGCTGCCTGCGCTGCAGCCAGAGTTATATCCACTGATATTCCCAGGCTCATCCAGCCGAATTCATCAGGCGGACTGACCTGAACCATGGCATAATGAATGGGGATATGCCTTTTGAGAAAAAGCTGAGGCACCATATAAAGATTTACCGGAGTCAAGAAGCGCTTTGCAGCCGAAAGTCCTGTGAGCATCCCGGAACCCTGGTATATTGACCGGACGTGGTAGCTCCTTCCTTTTGTTTCTTCGGCAACGAGACCCATGAGAGAGCCTTCTAGATTTAGAAATCTTATGAGCTCAATATCAAAGAAATTAGAGGTGTTGTTGATAAGTGCTGAAACAAGATGTTGAGGCTCGCCGCAGAATGAGCCAACGAAGACCCTCTTCCCCTGCGATATGGATTTAACCGCCTTTTCTGCAGTTATAAGCTTTTTGCCGTATTCGACAGACGGCTTTCCGTTCATGCATGCCTCCCATGGCAAAAATTATCAATATATAAAACTTTCGGCGAAACAGATAAAATCCTTTAGAAGATTTGTAACCGAATGTTTTTTATTGACATCCTGAAATATTTATCTTAAATTTGAATACTGATTCGAAGTTCGAATGTGGATTCTATTATATGACGAGGAAAGAACGGGAAAGACAACTTAGAAGGGATTCTATCCTTGAAGCAGCCAGAAGGGTATTTGCCCGGGATGGTTACTTCAATGCCACCATGTCCCAGATAGCCGGTGTTGCTGAATTCGGCATGGGAACTATCTATCAGTATTTTCCAAATAAGCAGACTCTTTTTTCAGAAGTGATCATTCAAGGTGTTGAGGCTTACAATACCGGATTGAAGGAGTCTCTGGCGGGGAAGGTGGTCTGGCGGGAAAGGCTAGAGGCATTTATCGAATTTAAACTTTCCTGGGTGGAAGAGCAACCGGATCTTCAGCATCTTATTATGGAAATATTCTATTTTCCCATACCCGATATCAAATCTCAGATCGTAATGCGTTTGAGAGATGTTTATATGGAACACGCTGAAATACTGAAGGAAATACTAAAAGAGTCGATTGAAATAAATAAAGATATTGATGTCGAATTGATGTCGCTTGTAATTATGGGGACAATTAATTCTATTGCCAATGACTGGCTTATGGGTATTTTAGAAAAGGTTCCAACTGAGTATATTTCCGGAATCATACGGGTTGCTGCAGGAGGTAAAGATGTTTAGACTGGCTGTGTGTGTTGTCGTTTTCATGGTTGTTGTTTCAGGGCAGGCATTATCGCAGGAAATAATGTCTGTAGATCAAGCGCTGGAAATAGCTGTCAACAATTATCCCGGCATCAAAGCATTCAGGGAAGAACAGACGATAAAGGATATGGAAAAGAAGGAGGCCCTGATAATGATGTTTCCCAGGGTTAAAGTCAACTACGGCTATTATCGTCTGGATGAGCCCCAGGTGCTGGATATCGGACAGGATTTATATCTGCCTGTATTAAATGAAGCAAGCCCCCCCCGCTTTGACAGCAACGGAAACATTGCCCTTGACTGGGATACCAGGAGGCCGATGTTTGCTTATATTCCTGCTGAAGGTATAACCGTTGGAACGCAGGACAATCATTCCCTTTCATTTGAGGTAACCCAGGTGCTCTTTGCCGGCGGTTCGCTTTACAATAATTATCTGATCAAGGATAACAACAAGAAATCGACAGACATTGAGACACAGAGAAAAATCCGGGACCTCAAAGTCAAGGTCATTGAGGCATATTATGGGGTGGTTGCCAGCAGACAGGGTGTGGATGTTGCCAAAGCCGCCATTGCGTCACTTGAGGCGCATCTCAATCAGGCCATGGCATTTTATAAGGCCGGTGTTATTGCAAAGAATGACGTCCTCCAGGCAAAAGTCAAACTTGCCGAGCAGGAGCAAAACCTTATTACAGCCGAGAATTTTATGAAAACGGCAGAAGCGGGACTTAATGTTACAATGGCAAGATCAATGAATGAACCTGTCATAATAGAAAATGATATTGAAATATCTAAGATCGAATATACGCTTGAAGAAGCGATCGATTCTTCAATGGAAAACAGACAGGAAATCCAAGAGCTTGATATATACATGGATTCGGCGAACAGAGGTGTCAAGGCGGCTATTGGCGGATATGCCCCTCGAATAGCAGCATCATATACTTATCAGAGATACGGGGCCGATGTAAATATTGTTAATGACCAGTGGAAAGTTGGTGTAGGGCTGGAATGGACGCTTTTCGGCAAACTCGCGGAAGGTGGAACAGCCTATACCAATGTGGGAAAGGCAAAGGCAATGAAATCACAGGTACTGCTGGAAAAACAGAGGACTGCTGATGAAATTGCGCTTCAGGTAAAAGATGCATATCTTACGGCAAATGCTGCCATTGCAAAAATGGATGTAGGAAGCAAATCAATTGAGCTGGCCGAGGAAAATTTGAGAATTCAAAAACATAAGTACAATCTTCAGGCATGTACTTCTACTGATGTTCTGGATGCACAGACCATGCTCGATAAATCCAAGATAGACTATATTAAAGCCAAGGTTGACTATGCCACATCGTTGGCAAAACTTAAGGCAGCTATGGGTATACTTTAGGAGATGCAGCTATGAAATATTATTACAGGGTCACTTTATTCTTGACGATTTGTGCAATGGTTATAGCTATTTCCGGATGCGGATCCAAAGATGATTCAAACCGGAAGGACGACAGTTCAGCAAAGGCGGAGGTTGTTGTCGCTAAAGTTGAAAGGGGGACAATCCTTAAGGAATATTCAGCAATGGGAACTTTATCCGCTGAAGAAGTTGCAAGAATATTTCCCAAGGTAGCGGGCAGGGTGCTTAAAATTTATGCAACAGAGGGTACCCCGGTTTATGCAGGGCAGATCCTTATGCAGATAAATGATTCTGATTATCGTATAATGGTCCAGGGCGTAGCCGCCATGGCAAAAGGCCAGCAGGTGAAAGTTGAAAAAAGCAAAAGGGATTATCTGCGTGCCGAGAGCCTTCACAAGGAAAGTGCGATCTCAGAGCAGATGTATCAGGATGCAAAAAGCGGTCTTGAAGGTGATCGGTTTATTATGGACAAGGCAAACGCCGAACTTGCAAACGCAAAAAGGAACGTCAGTGAATGTCGCGTTTCATCCCCAATTGCAGGGATTGTTACAAGCAAGTTTGTGAATGAAGGCGAGCTTACCGCTCCTCAGTCTCCGGCACCTGCATTTGTGGTTGAAAACATGAGAAGGGTAAAGCTTGAAATTGACCTTTCGGAAGATGCATTCGGCTATCTCGAAGTCGGCAATAAGTGTGTCGTTACAGTTGACGCTATACCGGACAATTCCTTCGAGGGTACTATTTCAAAGATATTCCCATCAATTAATGCGGTTAGTAAAACTTTCAAGGTGACGGTAATCATTGATAACCCTGACTTGAAACTCAGGAGTGGAATGACCGCCAGGGCTCAGGTTATCCAGAAAGTCAGGAACGATACTGTTAATGCGCCAAAAGCGGTTTTCCTGCCTGGAGAGGAAGGTTTTTATGTTTTTAAAATTTCCGGAGGGAAAGTGATAAAAACACCCGTTAAAATAGGTGTCGAGGGAAATGATGCATATGAGATAGTGAACGGTCTTGCTCCTGGAGATTATGTTGTAGTCGAAGGACAGGTCGGCTTGAGTGACGGCCTCCTGGTGAAAGCAACTCTCGCACCATCCAAAACGAATAAGCCCGTAAATTCGACTGCGCCTGTAACAAGTGGAACAGCAACCGTTCAGCCGCAGAAGAATCCGGTTGCCGCAACTGTGAATAAATAACCCAGACATGTTTTGATTTTGAACCGGAGGCCATGCAATGAGCATTGTTGAATTTTCAGTCAAGAGACGCATCGCTGTTGCAATGTTTACTCTCATTGTAGCTCTTTTCGGCATACTTGCATTCAGGGACCTAGGCATTGACCTTTTTCCCGAACTCGAATTTCCGGTAGTAACAATTATAACAACTTATCCGGGTGTCGGTTCGGAAGAGATCGAAACAGGATTAACACGTCCCATAGAAGAATTTGTCGGAAGCGTAGCAGGAGTAAGGCAGATAAATTCAACATCGGCTGAAGGTGTATCTACAATTATAATTGAGCTGGAATGGGGAGTGAATGTCGATGCAGCTGCGCAGGATGTAAGAGAAAAGCTGAGCTGGGTGTCGGAATACCTCCCCAAGGACGCTGATACACCGATGGTTATGAAGTACAATATTTCAAACATGCCCATTATACAATACGGCATCACGGGCATGGGAAATACCATGCAGCTCAGAGAATATCTCAGAACTTCTGTAAAGACAAAGATCGAACGGCTCGATGGGGTTTCGCAGGTGTGGCTGTACGGTGGTAAGGAACGCGAGATTCAAATCCTTATAGATCCGGTCAAACTAAAAGCCACCGATTGTTCGCTTGAACAGATCAAGAGGGCCATTCTGGTGTCTAACCTGAGCATGTCAGGCGGACATGTCAACATCGACCAGAAGGAGTATCTGATCAGGACCAGCGGTTATTTTAATAATCTTAACGATATACGCGGGATTGTTATCAATGCGACAAAACAAGGCCAGATTGTACATCTTAGTGATGTCGCTGAAGTAAGAGATGGTTTCAAGGAGATTCGCGGCCAGGAAAGAACCAACCGCCAGCCGACAGTCATTATCGGAATCATGAAGCAAAGCGGCGCAAACACAGTCAATACGGCCGAAGGTGTTCTGAAAAAGATGAAGGAAATCGAAAAGACTGTCCCTCCGGGCGTCAAATTCTTTTTGATTTACAACCAGGGCAAGATAATCAAGAACTCCATTTCGAATACGGGTAAAGATGCCCTCCTGGGGGGCATAATAGCAATATTCGTAGTATTTATATTCCTCAAGTCTTTCAGGGCAACACTTGCCATTGCTTTGGCCATACCGCTGTCTATTGTTACAACTTTTATAGGCATGAACTGGCTGGGCTACACCTTCAATATCATGACGCTGGGAGGTCTTACACTTGCAGTAGGACTTGTTGTTGACGACGCCATCGTTGTAATCGAGAACACATTCAGACATCTGGAGCAGGGTAAACCAAGAGATGTAGCAGCAATTGACGGTGCAAGAGAGGTTGTCCTTGCAGTTACTGCCAGCACGTTCACAACCATGGCGGTTTTCATACCACTAAGTCTGGCTAAAAACGTTGCAGGAAAACTTGCACGGCCTCTTTCTTTAACGGTCTGTATTGCGCTTGCAGCATCATTGATCGTTGCTTTTACCATTATTCCGGCTATCGCAGCCTCACTCTTCAAAAAAGAAAAAGAGGTTTATGAGAACATTGAAGAAAAAGGCTGGATCAAGAAAATGAACGACAAATATTCAGTGCTTCTGGCAAAAGCTCTTAATAATAAGATGAAAGTTGTCGGAGGCGCCTTCGGAATTCTTCTTTTAAGCATAGGCCTCACGTTTCTATTGGGTGCGGAGTTTATGCCGAAACAGGACTATTCGATATCTTCGATGCGCATAACTCTGCCGGAAGGTTCCTTGCTGTCAGAAACCAATCATGTAACAGAGCAGATCGAGAAGCTGTTTCTGGCAAGACCGGAAGTTCTTGGCGTGGTAAGCATTGTCGGCCAGACACAAGGATCCAAGTTCGACCAGGGAAGCGGTACGAACAAATCAACGGTCTGGATCCGTTTCAAGGAGAAGGACGATCGAAAAGAAGGCATGGACGTAATTGTAAATGAAGTCAGGAAGCTCTTTCCGAAGTTGAAAGGCGTCGATTACAGGTTTGAAGACGTCGTAGGAAACCTTATGGGTGGTGACAGCAGCCCTATAACGATAGACGTCACAGGACCGGATCTTGAGGTGCTGGACAAATTGAGCGATGAAATCATGAATAAGCTCGGTCCTGTCCAGGGACTGAAGGACCTTAAAAAGTCACTTCAAAAAAGAAAACCGGAACTACATATCGAAGTCGACCGAGAAGAAGCTGCAAGACTGGGTTTATATGTATACCAGATTGCCGATGCTGTTCAAACCGCCATGCAGGGTACGACGGTTAGCTTCTTCCGCGAGGGCGGCAAGGAATATGATATAAAAGTTAAATTCAATGATACGGGAAGCGGTTCCTTCAATGCCCTTGAAAACATATATATACAGTCTCCTATTGCTGCGCAGGCGGCTGCTTCATATCCGGGTGCCGGCATAAGTACAATGGTCAAGCTTTCACAGGTCACGAAATCAGTTAAAGCATATGGCCCGATATCCATCTTCAGAAAGAACCAGGAGCGCGTCGTGACAATCGGCGCAACCAATTTCAAGCGCGATATCGCCGGTATCACCAAAGATATACAGGAGGTTCTTGCCAAAATTAAAATGTCCCAGGGATATACATATGAAATAAGCGGCCAATATGAACAGATGCAGAAGTCATTCAAGGAATTGAGCCTCGCTTTCCTGGTTGCGGTTGCGCTTATCTATATGATTATGGCTGCACAGTTCGAATCTCTTTCGCAGCCTTTTGTCGTAATGTTCACAATGCCCCTTGCCTTTATCGGGGTTGTTCTCGGCCTCCTGCTGACTGGGAACACGCTGTCGGTATCCTCGATAATGGGCCTCATAATTCTTATGGGTATAGTCGTTAAAAACGGAATAGTCATGATAGACTATATAAACCAGCTGAGATTAAGAGGTGTGGAAAAAACTCAGGCCATCATACAGGGAGCCAGTATCAGGCTGAGGCCTGTTTTGATGACATCCTTGACGGCTATTGTGGGTATGCTCCCCATGGCTTTCTCCCGTGGTGAAGGTTCTGAGACCAGTTCTCCCATGGCCCTTGCCGTAAGTTTCGGGCTTCTGGTGAGTACGGCACTTACCCTGTTCGTCATTCCTTCGATTTATTATGTCGTTGAAGATTATACCCCGAGGATCAGACACTGGATAAACCGCAAGCTCTTCGGCGAAGATGACTTCATGGGCCACGAGGACAGTTTTAAAGAATAAACCCATTGCAGGCTTGAAGCTGTTATACTCCTGTGCTATCCCTAGGGGATGGATAACAGTAAAGAGCTTTCAATAGAGATAGCAAAGGTCCTCACCGGTTCTTTGGAGAACAGGGCAAAGGCAATAATTGATTCCCCTTATTGCGAAGAAATACTGCAGCAAATACCGGTTCAGGATGCCTACATGATAATCAAGGAAAGCTTCAGCGGCGACAGCCGGTTTCTGCTTCCTTATGTCAAACCTGAGAGGATTGCAACTTTCATCGACATTGACTGCTGGAAAGGTGACTGCCCTTCGATTGAAGGAATTTTCGAGTGGCTGAACGAGCTTGTCAATGCTGCGGACGATATTCTTATGGATGCCCTTAACATACTGGACCTGGAACTGCTGGTTCTTCTCTTCTATCCGTACCTGAAAGTAATTGTTACCAGTCCGACCGATGACAACATACCCCAGATCATTGAAGCGGGGTTTGAAACATTTGACAATAATTACTTTTTCGCATTTTCCGATGATACAGAAGAAACGAAGCTTCTGAGATTTATCCTTGATAATGCATTTCTTTATAACCAGGAAATGTATTTCAGAATACTGGAAGGGGTTCGCTGGGAACTGCCTGCAAACATGGAGGAAACAGCATTCCATCACCGTTCAATCAGGCTAACTGAGCTGGGATTTTGCCCGCCGGAAGAGGCGTCGGGAATCTATGCAAGAAGGCCCACGGATAAGATCATTTCTTCTGATCTGAGAACAGATCAGATTCCTGTCATCAGAGAAGAGGAAAAATTTCTTTTACCGTTACTGTATAACGAGAAGTTATCAGCTAACAGCCTGCTGGCTTCTGCAATGGCAGAAACAGACCCGGTGACTGTCGAGAATTTCTCGTTTGAAATGATGTATCTTGCAAACAAGATCATAATGGCTGATTTCAAGCCATTGAATGATATAGCCTCTCTTAAAATATCAGTGGAAAAGGCTGCTGCATTGACATCTCTGGGATTATCCATTGCCATGCGCAATAAAGCGCAGGAAGCCCCTGCGATACTTGGGACAATGACGGCAGAGACGCTCTTCTCTCTCGGTTTCAATACCCTCATGGAGCTGCAGGACAGCATAAAAAGAAGTCTGAAAGGCCTTGGGCAGAGTATCGTTCCGGCATCCTGCAGAGAGATTGTCGAGAATCTTCTTAAAAAGTATCCGGTGATGACAGGAGACAGGTTTACAACAATAGATGATATCGACTTTGCATATGATGTTATAGGAAGGCTTGACCTGATGCATATAATGATGAGGTTCTTTGAATTCAAGGACTCTTCCCTGAAAAAAGCCAATGTTACTGAAGAGGGGCTTGATCTTGAAAATATAATACTTACGGCAATTGCAGTTAATGTTGTTTCGGGAGAAAACAGGTTCAGGCCGCTTTCTCAAGACGAATTCTCGGCATTTATCAAGACCGCAACCTCGATAAAAGAAAAAAAGAGATATGTGAAGCCGTCCTTTGCCGGTGAGCTTGAAAAGCTTGTTTCAGATGCGGTCCCGGAATCAAAACGCCATTCAGTAAGCTCTACGGTTGATCAGCTCTGCAGGCGTCTTGAGTCGGAACTTTCGGGATTCAAATCAGCTGACGATATAAATCCACGGTATATCTCATGCCTCATAGTAAAACTCTGACGCCGGATTACTACTTCACCTCAACGATCCAGCCGAATTTATCAGGAATCCTGCCGAACTGAATGCCCGTAAGTGTTGTGTAGAGATGCTGTGAAAGCTGACCGATCTTGCCGTTGTTGACAAGAATGTCCCTGCCGGCCCAGTCAAGGACGCCTATTGGAGATATAACGGCAGCCGTGCCTGTTCCGAAGGCTTCTTCAAGTTCACCTTTTTCATGGGCGCTGTATATCTCCTCGATTGATATCTTTCTTTCCTGAACAGGGATGCCTTCATGCTTGAGAAGCTGGATGACCGAGTCCCTTGTTATGCCTGGAAGAATGCTGCCTTCCAGCGAAGGTGTGATGACTTCACCTTTTATCTTGAAAAAAACATTCATAGAGCCTACTTCCTCGACATATTTCCTGTTGACGCCGTCAAGCCAGAGAACCTGTATGTAACCCTTTTCTGAAGCTTCGGCCTGCGCTTTAAGGCTTGCCGCATAGTTTCCGCTGGTCTTGATACTGCCGGTTCCACCTGGTACAGCCCTTACATATTTGGTTTCAACATAGATATTAACCGGATTGATGCCCTGCGGGTAATATGCGCCCACGGGCGAATGAATAATCATGAACTTGTACGTCGTCGAAGGCCTGACTCCAAGATACGGATCCGTTGCGAATATGAACGGCCTTATGTATAGCGATGTTTCAGGTGCGGTGGGAATCCAGTGCTCTTCGTATTTCACAAAGGTCTGAATGGCTTCAAGGATAAATTTTTCATCAAGAAGTGGAATGCACATCCTCTCGCAGGTTGCATTCATCCTCTGAATGTTTTTTTCGGGCCTGAAAAGAAGAGTTCTCTTATCTTCTGAGATATAGGCTTTCATCCCCTCGAAAATGGCCTGGCCATAGTGAAGTACTGCTGTTGAAGGGTCCATTGTTATGGGTCCGTAAGGAACGATTCTCGGATCATGCCAGGATTTCTCAGTATTATAGTCCATTATAAACATATGATCCGTAAAATGTCTGCCAAAGCCAAGGATGCTGTGATGAGGTTTTTCCTTTGGTTTTTCATGCCTTATGATGTTGATTTTCATGCTCATTTGAATTTCCTCCGCTTATAAAATTAATCCCCAGGTGTTTTCATGATAAACTGTACAGAACTCTTGATGTCAGATTGACTGCCTGAGAATCTATCATACTTTTGTGCCATTATGTATCCGATGTCAATGGTTGCCAGCTGTTTCATCAGGGGATCAGCCCCTTCCCGGATGCCTTTCTTGATTTCCTCGGTACCTTGAGAGCGTATCTGAGTAAGACCGTCCTGAAGCTGCCCGGAGCCTTTTTCAAGAAGCACTGCGCCGGCTGACATCTGTTTTATTCCGTCATTAAGCTGCTTTATGCCCCCTTCGGTAACTTTAATTCCCGGGAATTCCCTAACCGGCGGCACAGGCTTGCCGTGCTCTCTCAGAAATGAAAGGACATCATCTGGGAAGGGCCCTCCTGAGACGAGCAGTTCAAGGAACTTTGACTGGATGTCCAGATAACCTATGGCCTGATCAGCCTTACCCGACATGAAAGGAACTTTCTTCAGCCTTGCAAGATTCTCAGCCAGACCTTTGTTGATAGTGATTGCCCCTTTCGCCATTTCAGCCTGGGCCTCGCTTGCCTGTATGAGTTTGGATGTGCCGTCCTCCATCTGGGTAAGGGCGTTTTTAAGTTTTTTATGACCGTCATTCATTTCCACCGCTCCCGCCTGGGCTTTCATGAGAAACCCTCCAACCTGGTCGACTCCATTATATATCTTGTTCATTCTGCCTTCGACTTCAAATTTCGGAAGGGGAGGCATCTTCGGAATTATTGTAAACATTATTGACGGTATTTTAAAACCGGTAACATCCGCTTTCAAGTAGATGGTCTCCCGGGTAAAGGGGAAAACCAGCCAGTTCATTTTGATCTGGTTGCCCACCACTGCGAATGCACCCTGTGGCGCGTCGATATTTCCGTAGTTTTCAACAGGCAGATCTGTGGAGATCATCACAGTAAAGGGAACGGAAACAGGTGTCTGTGATGTTTTTGTTATACCGGTTCCTATCTCCCGGTATTTGACGATCCTGTTCATTGATGTTCTGTTAATGATTGTCATCCTGATTTCAAGTTTTCCCTTCATGCCTTTAATCTTATATGGGTCGATCTGACGGCCGTTCAGGAAATAAGATATATCAATTGTTAAAGGCAGCGGTTTGGATGTAATGCCGCTGTAAAATATATCTCTATCATTGGTGTTGAACGTGCATAACCCGTTTTTTTGGACAGGTACGGCCTCGCTTTTGATGTTCTTTATGCCAGTAAGAATTGTGGCATCAGATGAAGGCTTTTGCCCGTCAGTCCTTAGCCAGGTCACAACTTCCATCTTCTGAGGTTTTCCCGAAGTGCCCAGATTGACATATACGGTTTCGTTGCGGTAAAGGCTCCTGGCCGAAACCGGTAAAGCCGTTAATATAATCAGCAGGGTTAAAAGAACAGCCTTTCTCAAGCTCCTTCTCCTTTCTTTTTCAAAAATCCCATACTCGTATGAACGATTATATTATCACAGGTAAGGATAAACGAGGGCAGCAGGAATACGATCACAGCCGTTGATATGAGCGCTCCGCGGGCGATCATCAGCGTAAGAGAGGATACGGCGCTTACCTGCGATGTAAGGGCAATCCCGCTCGTCGCGGCAGCCAGGCTCAATCCCGAAATTGTTATCGCACCCATCCCTCCTGAGAGAGCCTTTATCATGGCCTCTTTTTTAGGAAGCGTTTTTCTCCACTGGCTGTACCGGCTCATGAGCAGGATTGAAAAATCAACCGTAGTTGCAAGCTGTATGGAAGAGATGCTGGTTATGGTCAAAAAAGGTATCGAGCGGCCCATGGCGTACGGAATGCTGAGGTTTGTGTAAATAGCGAGTTCGATTGCAGCTACAAGAACAAAAGGTATTGAGACGGAGCGCATGAACAGGGCAATTATCACTATAATGCTTATAAGCGACGCCATGTCGACAACCGGGATATCCCTCTTGGATATGTCCATCATATCCTTGTTTATCGGGGTAGTACCCGCAAGCCAGGAAGGGTCTATGCCCGATTCTTTTACGGCATCCCTGATTGAATCAACAGCCTGATTACTGACATTGCTGCCCGGTTCATCAGAGAAGCTGACCATGATAATAGAATAACCGCCTTTGGAAAAGAGACCTTTGGCTTTATCCGGAATAAAACTCTCAGGCACGGCAGAATCAGCCAAAGATGTAAGTGCAATGACTCTGCTTACTCCTTTGAGATTCTTTATTTTGGCTACAGCCAGCTCCTGTTTATAACGCGGGACGGTATCGGGAAAAACGATATATGACATTTCCATGGAGCCAAGGGCATTTTTAATCGTTTCAAGACACTTTATAGATTCGAGATTCCTGGGGAGCATCTCATCAAGATCATAAGATATTTTTACATGGGTTTTCCCCCAGATCATTGGAATAAAAAGGATTATGAACAGAATGGTAATCTTGCCGGAATTATTGACAAGGAACGTGGATATTTTAGTACCGAGGGCGCTCGCAGTCTTTTCTCCCCTTGTTTTGACAAAACGGTTGGCCACAAGAAGCATTGCCGGAAGAAGCGTCATTGTTACCACAAGGCCCAAGAAAACACCCTTTGCCATGACTATTCCCATATCGAGCCCCAGCCTCATTTTCATTAGAATGAGTGCAAGGAATCCTGCCATGCAGGTGAGAGCCGAAGGCAGAATGGCGGGCAGGGTATTAGTTATGGCTGCTTCCATAGCCTTATGGGGATCGGGGAAGAGTTTTTTTTCCTCATGATAGCGGTGGATGAGAAAGATGGAAAAATCCTGTATTACACCAAGCTGAATAGCCGAGGCGATAGCGCTTGTTATGTATGAAACCTCGCCCATGAAATAATTTGTTCCCAGATTATAGATGACCCCTATCCCGATGGAGAGCATGAATATAATGGGGATCGCCCATGAGCCGAGTGAAATGCCTATGACAAGCGACGAAAAACACGCCGCAGCCATGAATGTGATAAGCTTCTCACTCTCCATGATTTCTCTGAGTTCATACAGGAATATCGGCAGGCCCGTGAATGCCGTGGCCTTCTTCCCGAGGTATGACTTGATCTGTCTTATGGCTTCAAGAGTTTCTGCAGATGAGCTCGGTTCTTCAAATGAAAGGTGAAGCAGCGAGTAGCTGCCTTTTTTATAGATGCCGAGTAGCTGCTGGGGGACGAAACTGTCAGGCACGCTCGGATCGACAACTTCGTTGATCCATGAAACCCGCTGAACTCCTTTTATCATGCCGACATCTTTCTGCACTTTAAGTACAAAGGGGACATTCGAGGTATTCAGAAGTATGTATGCGGTATTAGCTGTCTGAAAGTGTTCGTGAAGAATCTGCTGCCCCTTAACCGATTCAACATCTTCGGGCATATAGGTGAAGATGTCATAGTTAAGAGGCGTCAGCTGCTTCATATAGACAAGCGGAACCGCAAGCAATATCCCTATAATAAGGACAACCCAGGGATGGCGTGTCACAAATGAAATTAAAGGACGCATTGACTAATATTATCAGAAAAATTCATGATGTTGCATAATGAAATTATTTAAAAATCTTTAATGGATAGGGCCAAATTATCAGCGGCTTGAAAATTCAATGATTTCAGGAAGGATGAAAATTAAATGAAGGGCAGGCTGAAAAGTCCGGCATGCCCTGTAGAGTTCAATTTGATGGCTTATTCTTGTCTTCGAGGTTGCCTTTAAGGTTTTTTTCTTCCTCGCTCATTGCACTTTTAAAGTTCTTTATTCCTTTGCCGAGCGCCTGTCCAACCTCAGGCAATTTGCCTGCGCCGAAGATAATAAGCACTACCACCAGAAGAATTATCAAGTGCCATACGCTGAATGTTCCCATTGCTCTTACCTCCTTTATGCGTAAATTAGAGATTAACCATAAAAGGGTTTCCCAAGTAAAGAAGAATTTGAATATTCATTTTAACTTGCCAACACTTTTTTTTCATGTTGTTGCTGTTTATTATTGGAGTTAAATATTTTTCCCGGGAGGGTGAAATGGCAGAGAAAAAATATATCCTGGCAATTGATTCCGGAACACAGAGCATAAGGGCGGTACTGTTCGATAAAGAAGGCAATGAAATCGGGATCGAACAGGCGCAGTATGAACCATATTTTTCGCTTAATCCCGGATGGGCCGAACAGAGGACAGAGGACTACTGGAGCAAACTCTGCCTTGTGTGCAGTACCCTTCTGGCCAGGGTCACAATTGATAAATCAGAGATAGGTGCTGTCGGAATAACAAGCCAGAGAAACACTGTGATTCCCATGGATAAAGAAGGGAATGCTCTCCGTCCGGGTATAATTTGGCTTGACAACAGAACTGTCAACAATCCGCCGCCGCTTCCGACCGTCGGAAAGATTGCATTCGGGTTGATGGGCAAGACCGAAACCATCCGCTATGCACAGAAGAATTCCAAATTTCTGTGGATAAAAGAGAACGAACCGGAAATCTATGCCAGGACTCACAAGTTCGTCCAGGTGACAGGATTCTTTGTAAAAAAACTAACCGATGAATTCAAAGATTCGAAAGGCATGATAACCGGTATATGGCCTTTTGATTACAAAAAACTCGAATGGTACGGAAGCGCCCTGGGCTTTGTCTATGAAACCTTCGGAATGAAAAAGGATCATTGTGTCGAACTGTGCGAGCCGAATGAAATTATAGGACACATCACCAGGAAGGCCTCTGCTGAAACAGGTATTCCTGAAGGCCTTCCTGTTGTCGTAGGCGCTGGTGACAAACAGTGTGAACTCCTGGGTGCGGGCGCCATAGACCCGAAGATAGCGGTAATCAGTTTCGGTACAGCGACGGCCATGGAGGTTATTACAAGAAAATATATTGAAGACAGCAGGATGAGGTTTTTCATATGGCCGGCCGCTATACCCAGGACATGGGATATTGAGATGTTCATTTTCCGAGGTTTCTGGATGGTTACATGGTTCAAACAGGAATTCGGTCACAGGGAGGCGCTGGAGGCGGAGAAGCGAGGTGTGGCACCAGAGGTCGTATTCGATGAAGTGATAAAAAACATTCCCGCAGGATGCATGGGCCTTATGGTTCAGCCGTACTGGTCGCCGCTGGTCAACGACAAGTATGCGAAAGGTTCGATCATAGGATTCGGCGACGTCCATACAAGGGCTCATATTTACAGGGCGATCCTGGAGGGCATAGGATTCGAACTCAGGCGCATGAATGAGATAGTGACAAGCAAAACAGGTGTTGAAATAAAAGAGATAAGAGTCGGCGGAGGAGGTTCGAGGAGCGATGTGGCGGTTCAGATTGCTGCCGACATGTTCAACCTTCCGACATACCGCATGGCCACAAGCGAAATATCCGCCCTGGGTGCTGCAATAGATGCAGCTGTCGGTGTAGGCATGTACAGTTCATTTGAGGAAGCGGTGAAGGCTATGGTGCGGACAGGCAGAAAGTTTGAGCCCGATGCCCGCACTCACAAAATTTATACCGATCTGTTCAATGATGTTTACAAGAAGAACTTTGAAACTATTGCACCTCTGAACAAGAGGATAGGACAGATAACGGGCTATCCGCCAAAAGACTGAAAAAAGGCATAGGCCGTCCGGGACATCCTCGAAGATGGCATCCCGAGAGTCAGACGGCCCTTCCTTCTGGCCTCGGGTTGCTGAAAAATCAGCATTTTCTCTAATGCAATATTACCGGCGACACTTGTTAGCATCTGCCGGGAATATTGGATGGAGCCGTCTTTTATGATACATCGCAAAGTATATGCTATGGCAAATAATAAGAAAAACATAGGAGGGAAAGATGCCGGTTGAAATAACGCCTGTTACCTCGAAACCAGAAAGTCATGAATTGCAGTCCCGCATAGATGTCCTGCGCGGACATATGGCGAAAGAAAAGCTTGATTACTATGTCTGCGCCAATACCGAGAATGTGTATTACCTGACAAACTTCGCATATATACCCTTTGAGAGACCTTTCTTTCTTGTGATACCTGCCGTTGGCAAACCTGTAATGGTTACGCCCGGGCTGGAGGTAAGCCATGCTGAGGATCGGGTCCTTCTTGATGTCGAATATCAGACATATTACGAATTTCCCGCACCTGATGGCCGGACATATGTGGATACACTGAAAAAGATCATTCCTGATAGTGCCTCGGTCGGCGTCGAATCTTGTATTTCTCTGGCATTGAAGGGCGTCATGCCGGGCAGGATTAAGGTCATCGATATCGTGGATGATGCCCGTATGGTCAAGAGTGAATATGAGGTCGGACGAATAGCCCATGCATGCAGCATAACGGAAACAGGGATGAAAACAGCACTGGAACTTAGCCGTCCCGGGGCCCAGCAGCTTACGGTTTACTCGGATGGGACCAGACAGATGCTGGCCCGCATCCTTTTTGAGATTCCCAATCCGAATATCCTTGTCAGCAAAGCGGTCTGTGCGGTCTGGCCTGGTAAGCTTTCCGCACAGCCCCATTCCATGCCCGGTCTGTTTGACCAGTTTGCCGAGGGCGGACCGAATGTAGTTATAATAGCAGTACAGGCGGACGGCTATTCGGCCGAACTCGAGAGGACTTTTTTCATGGGGTCGGTACCAGACGAGGCCCGCGATCCGTATGAAGCCATGATGGAGGCCAGGGCGCAGGCATTCAAAATAATCAGACCCGGGATACCAGCAGCCGAAGTGGACAGGGAAGTCCTTAAGGTAATCGAGGACTGTGGCTATAAAGACAATATTCTGCACAGGACGGGTCACGGCTTCGGCATTACCGGCCATGAACCGCCCTGGGTGGCACTCGGAAGCGAGACCATTCTCAAAAAGAACATGATTATAAGTATCGAACCGGGGATATACATCCCGGGGATGGGCGGATTCAGACACTCCGATACCGTTCTTGTTACTGAAGAAGGATGTGTTTCACTGACGAACTGGCCGGACAGGCTTGAGGACCTGGTGCTGAAATCTGTTTAAAGGGATAAGGCTGATAATGGTTTTCTCAGAACGCGATTGCTCTCATCATGAACATGAGGATCCATCCGTTGCAAGCTTGACTTTTAAGCCATAAAAATTAATATTTGCAAACAGTTGGATTCAATAAAAGCCGTCAGAAAAGCATCTCTGGAAACTCAGAACAATTTGCACGAAATTTCATCGCCGGCAGCGGGGCTTTGAAGATTAAAATGATAAGATAATAAAAGGATATTATGAATAATCCATTTACAATCTTTTTGAGCGGCACTGGAAACGGCATTCATCTGAAGCTTGATCTTGCGGATAAGTCAGCCCTTCCAGAAGACATACCATATCCGTTTGTCACGGCAGACTCATCTCTGCCTTTTACAGGTGTTATCAGGGCAAATATTGTCACATCCGCGGGAGCTGTCATCAAAGAGGCTTTCATGACTATTTCACGGGATGATTACCAGCCATACGGCAGCACGCTCGGTGTGATTACAAATAAGACGCTTGATGAAAGCTGGCAGAGGATAATCGGAAAAGCGCTCGAAGATGAAAACGGCATGGTTCTTTCTGCAAGGGCTGACGCTCATGGGATGTATCTTCCGTTTGACCCTCTTTTCTACTGCACTAAACAGGGGGTATATTTTACACCGGTATGTCCGGTATGTTCGTCAGGTTTCGATATCTGCAGGGATGAAGATATGCTGAGAAAAAACGGGCTTGCATCATACGCCAGCTCATTAAAGCGATATCTTTTTTGTCCCGAGTGCCTTTCCCAGGGCAGGGGCCCGGTTTTTTATGCGGCTTCAGTCAGCGGTGATGACCCGACGAATGTCAGAGACAGAAGCGCGCTTGTTCAGGAGTTTGTAAATCTGCTGGTCAAGGCCGATCCCAATATACCCTGTCCTTTATGCGAACATAGAACTGAGTGCTACGGGGAAGGGTGGTCAGCGCTAAAAAATATTGTGAGCCTTTCTTTTTATCCGTTTCATGCAGTTCTGAGCGAAGCTGGTACGATCAATGCGCTTGATTTCCTGCTGCTGCTTTCAGGTGCGTCATATGATGAAATCGAAATAAGCCTTAAGTCCAGAGGGCTTACGGGGCGTCTGAATGCCCTCAGAGCGTTTAAAATGGGTAAAGGGGCTTTATCCCTTCTGCTGTTCGAGGGCGATGACAGGGCGTTTCTGGAGATACTTTATTTGAAGCTTTCATTTGCCGCTGATTTACTGTCCCGGATTGTCAGGGGTTCTGAGGGCCTTATATATCCTGACCTGGGATTAAGCCCAGAATCGATATGGGTAACGCTGCCTGAGGGCGGCGGTCTCCTGCCTGCATTCTGGAATTTCAGGACTATGCTGCTCAAAGGTCCTGAAGCGGACGAATCATTTCAGATGCTTCCCGATGTCCCGAAATCCTTTTTCGCCTACTTCTTCGGAAGACTGCTGGTATATGTCCTCATATCCAACCAGTCTGCCGGAAGAGACGCTATTGATGCCCGGCTCCTGAAAATTCTAAATGCCTTTATCAAGGGAGAGCCTTTAGACCTGGATTTGACAAATAGCGGCATATTCCGTCCGGAAAACATCTTTTATAAACCGGAAGGCATGGTCATAAGGGAAGAGTTCGCGGAAATCTGGAACGAGGCGGTTCAAACATGCATATCTCTTATGCTTCATGGCTATGCGGGCGACGGCGGTTTTCCTGAAGATGAATTTGTCTCTTCAATAAATGTACTCAAAGATAAAATCATGAAGGTGCTCTTCGAGCCGGTCCGGGTCCATCATGAAATTCCGGCCAGTATCGGGGAAACGAAGAAAGCCGCGGATGAGAATAAAACAAACGCAAGAATTGTAGGTATCCTCGAGAGCATCAGTCAGAAATGGATGGATTATGATAAAACGGCGCTGCCCGTTAATGAGGAGTCTGTCCAGGAAGAATCGTTTGAAAAGACCATCATTATAACTTCAGACAAACCAGCGCAGGAGACAAAAATTATTGAAGAGCCGGAAGATTTTCATGAAACGGTTATTCTTAATTCATCTGCGCTTTCGAGTAATATAAAGAAAATGTCAGGGACTTCCGGACATGAGCCTGAACCGCATGCAGGCGAGGAAGACCTGCTTGAGGCAACAATTATAATGACCCAGAATACAGAAAAAGCCTCGAAACCTCCTGCCGAAACCGTAAAATCGGATGATGACATAACAAGGAAACCCGAAAATAAGGATGATGAACTTAGTGAGACTGTGATAATAAAAAAATAAGACGATTGATTCAGATAAAGGATGGGGACATTGCCTTCTGATTTGAAAAAACTGACAGAAGAAATAAAAAAGATATACAGCCTTAATCCTGCTGTCGCTGAATTTTCCATAGAAGCTCTGCTGCAGGGGGAGCTTGAAGGTCAGGATCTCAGGGAAAAGCTTTCGGTCATAGAAGACATTAAAAATACCCTTGCAGGCAGGCGGGAAGAACCCGGTCCCGGAGAGGGCATCAATGCCGATGCATTATTGATGCAAAGGCTCATTCCTCTGATACTGGGCAGAAGCGCATCGGATATGCCTGCCGACATCCTTCCTGAAAAGCTGGCACAGTCTCTGAACATAATATTCGATTCCCTCAATCAGCTTGTCGGTCTGATAAATGCAACGCTGGGAACGCCGGGCGAAGGCGACGAAACAATCCGCCACATCATAGGTACAAATCTGGGAAATATGACCTCGGAAAAATCACTTGAAGAATATCTTTCACAGGTTAAAAAGGCCTTTCTGATAACGCAGCAGGCATTCAAGGATGCATCTAAAAGCGTTATCGGCAATGTCCTGACAGTGCTCGATCCGAAACAGATGGAACCTCAACAGACAGGCCTTAAGATCGGGCCTCTTAAAAAAGCCGAGTCTTTCGAAATATTCGAGGAAAAATATATGAAGTGCAGGAAATGGTATGATTCCAGCCGTTTCATGGAGGATTTATTGAGGCAGTTCGAAAAGAACTGCCAGAAACAATTTATGGATAACAGGGGGTAAGATTATGAGAACTCTAAGATACACTGCCGTGCTGGTCACTGTTTTTATCATGTGTTCGTGCGCCTCTTCGCCGGATATGGTCCAGTGGGTCTATCAGAAGGATGCCATAGTCCTTGACATAAAATCCGATGCAAAGCTCAACCTGAAGGGGAACAAGGGACATAAGCTTGCGATGTGCCTGTATCAGCTTAAAGATCCGTCGATGTTCAATCAGCTTGCCGGCAATGAACAGGGGCTTTACAAACTTCTGGAGTGCGTCAATTTCGATTTCAGCGCGATTGCATGCACAAGGGTATTCGTCGATCCCGGCAAGGACCAGAAAAAGCTTGTCGACAGGGCTGAAGGCGCAAAGTATGTAGCGATTATTGCCGGGTATTACAAACTGGACAAGGACAAGATCATCAGGCTCTATCAGATTCCGGAAGTGTATGAAAAATATGGTTTCCTCAAGCTCAAAAAGAAGAAGGTGCCGGGAAAGCTTGAACTGACCTTAAACCTCGGACCAAAAGAAATAATTTCTAAATAAGAGGAAAACAAATTATGGAAAAACCGCTTTTATGGCACCAGGGGCTTTTCCTTCAGCCCCAGCATTTGCAGCTTCTTCAGCTTTATTCACAGTCTCAGAACGAACCACTGTTCCGCTACATGGCGAGCGAAATGTGGGGTGTCGGCAGGCTCGAAATAATGGAAGCAGCCCTTGGAACGGGCAGTTTCCAGATAACGGAAGGCGACTTCATTTTCCCCGATATGAGCTATGCCAGGGTTCAGGAAAATGCGGTGTGCGAGGCAAGAAAATTCGATGCCAACCTGATTGAGGGTGGCAAACCGATGACGGTTTATGTCGGGATAAAAAGGCCTGAAGATGCAGGAAAAAATGTAACCAACATATCCGCAAAAGATACCGTAACCGGCATAAACACGAGATATGTTTCATTCCTCGAACCCGAACAGGTCCCTGATATGCACCTTGACGGACCTTCTTCCGAGGTGAGGTCAATAAGGTATGCGATAAGGGTATTCTGGGAGACCGAAAAAGACAGACTAGGTGAGTATATAATAATACCGGTTGCACAACTGGAGAGAAAGGGTGAAGAGATTGTGCTTTCCGGGACTTTTATCCCGCCCAGTCTCACTCTGTCATCATCAAAGCAGCTTGAGAAGGTTATAAGAGAAATCCGAGACCAGATTGCCGCAAAAGCCTTCCAGCTTGAGGGCTTCAAAAGGGACAGGGGTGTCCAGACATCGGATTTCGGTTCACGTGATATGGTTTATCTGCTTGCTCTCATGACGCTCAACCGCTATCTGCCGCTTCTTTATCAGATGACCGAGATATCTCAGGAACACCCGCTCACTGCCTTTGGACTTATGAGACAGATTATAGGAGAGCTTTCCAGTTTCTCTGAGAAATACAACTGGGCCGGAGATTTAGCTGATGAGGTCTTCCCCAGGTATCAGCACACAAACCTGGGGTCATGCTTTATGAAAGCCCAGAGTGTCATTACTTCACTTCTCGACGATATAACGGCAGGACCTGAATATGTTTATGCGCTCATATATGACGGGACATACTATTCCGCCGATCTTCCCGCGTCCATATTCGAGGGCAAGAACAGGTTCTACCTGGTGATACAATCATCAGCCGATGCAAAGACGACGGCAAACTCGATACAGGCAGGCGCTAAAATATCTTCAAGGGAATCGCTTCCCATACTTATAGTAAGAGCGCTGCCGGGCGTTACCCTGAAAAAACTGGACAGACCGCCGCAGGAACTTCCAAGAAGGGCAGGGGCCGTATACTATCAGCTCGATCATAACACCGATCAATGGGCCAATGTGTTCAAGGGAAAGAACATTGCACTCTTCTGGGATTCCGCCCCGGCTGACCTCAAGGTTGAACTTATGGTTACAGGGAGAGGCTAAAAATGAGACTGTCCGACTGCTATATGGAACTTGTTGCCTATGTCGCATATTTTCTGAAATCGGCCGGGAAAAAACAGCCGCCGTTCGAACAGGTAAGGTCCCGGGTGGAAGGCATGCTCTCAGCCGCCTACAATGAGGCGGTGGAACCTTTCGGCGGAGAGGATGCCGACCTTGCGCGTTTCGCCGTATGCGCCTGGATTGACGAGGCGGTACTGAGTTCGAGCTGGAATGAAAAGGGGACATGGCAGAAAGAGCCGCTTCAGCTTAAGTATTACCAGACGCTTGCCGCCGGTGAGATATTCTTCGAAAAGCTCAATGCTCTGGGAGTACAGAATAACGATGCGAGAGAGGTCTACTACCTGTGCCTTGCCATGGGTTTTATGGGCAGATACTGCAAGGAAGGGGACAGGTTCCTGCTTGATCAGCTGAAAACTTCCAACCTGAAAGTGCTCATGGGAAGCTCGCTCGGAGTGCCCACTCTCAAAAAGATTCAGCTTTTCCCCGAGGCATATCCTCCGGCTGGGAATGTCCCGGTAAAGGCAGCCTCAGGGCCTGGCTACGGCCTTATGAACATCATAATCGTTTCGATTCCGGTCGCTCTCTTCGGGCTCTTATACGGGATTTACTATTTCGTCCTTAACAATATAACGAAGACGCTGGTGCCATAATATGAAAAGCCTCATAAAATACCTGATAGTTCTCCTGGCCGCAGTTCTTGTCTGCCTTATATCATTCGGGATCGTACTCATTCTCAGCTGGCCCTGGTGGGTCGGATTCTTCCTGCTGCTCGGTTTTGCCGGTCTTGGCCTGGCTGCTTTCATCGTCAGGCAGATATTGAAGAAAAAGAAGGAGCAGGAGTTTGTAAGCCGCATAATCGAACAGGATGAGGCCTACATAAAAACGCTCAAGGATGACGAAAAGAAAAATTTCACCGAACTCCAGGACAGGTTCAGGGAGGCAATAAACGCGCTTAAGGGTTCTCACCTCAAGAAGCTGGGCAATCCTCTCTATGTACTGCCCTGGTATATGGTGCTGGGCGAAAGCGGCTCGGGCAAGACAACGGCAATAAAAAGCGCAAGACTTTCATCTCCATTTGCCGAGATGAACAGGGTCTCGGGTTTTTCGGGCACGAAAAACTGCGACTGGTGGTTCTTCGAGCAGGCCATAATAATCGATACGGCCGGCAGGTATGCGATACCGGTCGATGAAGGTCGCGACAGGGATGAATGGCAGAAATTTCTGAACCTGCTGACGAAATACAGGAAAAAGGAGCCCTTGAGCGGGCTTGTCGTAACCGTCTCAGCAGACAGCCTTGTTCAGAGCGGTACTGAAAAGCTTGAAGAGGAAGGCAAGGAGATAAGGAAGCGCATAAGCGAACTCATGAGGGTGCTCGGAAGCAAATCCCCGGTTTATGTCCTTGTAACCAAGTGCGACCTGATACAGGGCATGACGCAGTTTTCAGATCAGCTGCCCGAGGAGAACCTGAATCAGGCATTCGGCGCCGTCAACAGCGATTCATCACAGGAGTATAATACGTTTATGGGTAGCGCCATGAATACACTTTCCGAACGCCTTGCCGCACTCAGGCTAATCATATTCCACAAGCCGCAGTCGCTTGATCCTGCGCTTCTTCTTTTCCCCGAAGAATTCGGGAAGATGAAGTCGGGTCTCTCCTCGTTCCTCAAAGGCGTGTTTGAGGTCAATCCCTACCAGGAAACACCCATGTTCAGAGGGCTGTACTTTTCGAGCGGACAGCAGCAGGGCAGCCCCTATTCACATTTCTTAAAGAGCCTCGGGCTTATCGAGGAAAGGGACATGCTGCCCAATACCAGTAAAGGCCTGTTCCTTCATGACTTTTTCGCGTCGATCCTGCCGTCGGAACGCGGGCTCTTTGCCCCTACCAGGCAGGCCCTTGCATGGAACAGGCTCACAAAGAACCTCGGGCTTATGGCGTGGCTGGCAATAGGCATAGCCATATGCGGCCTCTTGAGTTTTTCCTTTGTAAGGAACCTGGGCATTATAAGAAGCGTTCCCGCCGAATTCTTCAACAAACCTGCAATAACAGGCGAGATGACCACAGATGCCTCGTACATGGAAAAGTTAAAGAATTCGATACTCATAATTGAAAAAAAGAACAGGTCATGGTGGATGCCTTCTTTCGGCCTTACTCAGAGCAGGGACGTCGAGAAGCTTTTAAAGAAGCAGTATTGCAGGACTTATGACGCCATGCTTTTAAAGCCTTATGACAGGCAACTTTCAGCAATGGTAACAAATATTTCGGTTTCCGGTTCCGAATCCGAAACAGGGCTCTATGCCATACACATTGTAAGCCGGATGATAATGGTCAGGAACAGGATGGATAATAATCTTGGCCCTGATGATGCAAAAAACTATGCCCTGACTGCGCCGGGAGTGGAAAACCGTGATGTGTCCAGACAAATGATGGGGCTTTATTTCTGGCGGCTTGTCTGGGAAGAGGATAAGTCCCAGCTTGAAGGCGAGATGAGAAACCTCAAATCGCTCCTGGAGATCATCCTTAAAAACAGACAGGACCTGCACTGGGTTACCGGCTGGGTAAATGAAATGTACCCGGGTTATGCGGTCACGCTTAAGTCATTCTGGGGAGGGAGCAATCCGGTTCTTGATGATGTGCAGGTGGCGCCTGCGTTTACCGCGAACGGCAAAAAACAACTGGATCTGTTCCTGGCGGATATGGAGACGGCAGTTTCCGATCCGGCACTTATCACTTCCAGAAAGCAGGAGTTTGTTTCATGGTATAAAACAGCATACCTTGAGGCCTGGCATAATTTCGGTCTTGTCTTTTCCCAGGGGGAACAAAGATTGAAAGGCCAGGAGGAGTGGAAACTCGCGGCCCGGAAAATGGGAGAAACAAGCCCGTATATAGCCCTTATCAAAAAGATGGCGGGAGAATTGAAGCCTTACAGTACAGGAAATGACCCGGCCTGGATGAAGCTGATTATGGAAATTGATTCCCTGGGGGCGGTTGCGGCTGTCGCGGATACCGGGGCTGTATCAAAGGCGGCTGAGACCGTAGAGAAGCTTAAAGAGAAGTTTCAGGACAAGGGAAATATCTCGAGCGCAACAGAACAGATGAAGACGCCTTCGAGGTTTAATGAAGCCAAGGCATTGAATGAATATGTCAAATCACTGGCAAAAGCCGCTCAGATCGTTACTACGTCGAGACAGGCCGCTTTCCAGGCGGCAAGCCAGACATTCAATGAAGACCCGTCAAAGTCACCGGTGCTTCCGGCTGTGAACGCATTTAATATGCTCATGAGATCAAGCCAGATCCCGGCCACTGAACCGTTCTGGTCGCTTGTGAGCGGCCCGGTAAATTTCCTCTGGGCATACACATGTCAGGAGACCGCCTGCAGGCTTCAGGAGATATGGGAGAAGGAGGTCCTGGTCGAGGTTCAGGGCATAAGCGATCCCATGCAGCTCAACCAGCTTATGTTTTCGCCCGAGGGCTATGGGACGAAATTCATAAAAGGGCCGGCCTCTCCCTTTGTTTCAAGGAGCGTGAGCGGAGGCTATTCCGCCAAACAGGTCATTGGAAGAACCATACCGTTTGAAATGGCATTCAAAGGCTTTTTCTCAAGGGCGCGTGTCGGTCAGGCCGTTTCTGCCGCACCTGCAGGGCCTCCGCCCGATTCAACCGTCATTGTCGAGGGGCTTCCGACAGAGACAAATGACGGGGCGAGAACACAGCCGAACGCAACTCATCTGGAACTCCAGTGCGATCAGCTGCAGACCCTGGTCAACATGAACTACCCTGTAAGGAAGGCGTTTACATGGTCTTCGCAGCGGTGCACAGGGGTTACATTCTCAATCGATGTCGGCAGCATTACGCTTACGAGAAACTATTCCGGACCAGATGCATTTGTTTCTTTTCTGAAGGACTTTCCCGGAGGAAACCGGACATTCAGCGCCTCTGAATTTCCGGGCAAAAGCGCCTCGCTGAGGGCGATGGGAATAAGGTTTATCAAGGTGCACTACAGATTCAGCGGGCATGAAGCCGTGCTCAAGGCAAAGGCCAAGGAAGCCGAGGCTCAGGCCCAGGCGTCGGCCCCCGGAGCGCTGCCCGTAAGAATTGCATCATGCTGGGTTCCCTGAAGAAACCTGACATATGGCTATGGGGTGCAACAGGTAAGCACCCTGTTGCCAGAGATTACATATCCATAGGTTTTCAGAGCGGATGTCTGAGGGAATTTGCAGGTCTTGTTGAAAGGGGATTTATGAAAATCGGGTCAGCAGGGAGAAGACCTATATCCTACAGGTTCTTTTTAAAAGGCGGGAAAAAGGGCATGATCTCATGCGGTATTTTTAAAGACAGCCGGGATGCCGTAGGAAGGGAATATCCCCTGGTTGTATCAGGTTACGGAATGCTCCCCGGATGGGAAGAAAGATGGGAAACGCTTCCCGAGGCAATGACTCACGTATGCTCGGAGGCTGAATATATTGTTTCTAGAAATATGGCTTCCCTTGATGAATTTAAGGCAGGCCTGTCAAGGCTCGGGGCCCCTTCGGTTATTGATGGGGCCGGTTTTTCAGATAAATCAGGCTATAGTGCGGATATATCCGGCAGCGGCATCATAGCGCTTGTCCCGGGAGATGAGGAAGGGATGGCCGAACAGGTTTCAGGTTATATGATAAAATTGAAGATGGCTGATTCCAATTCCCCTGAGGCTGTTTTCATTGGCGGGACTCAGGAGAAATCATGCCTGCGTCTTTTCAGGAAGCCGCTTGAACCCAATGATGTATCGGGTCTGCTGACATATGAATAAAACCGGAAATTGGTGTATATTTTCGATGTTTGTATTGTATTTTAAAGGCTGTTGTGGTCTTAATGACTCTATGGAGGGAGTCCTTATATGATGGGCCCGGCTGAACTTATAAAGGCCGGCAGGCTTGAAGAGGCCCGTGGAATTCTCACCGATGAAATCAAAGCAAAACCTGCCGATACCGCCAAACGGACGCTTTTGTTCCAGGTGCTTGCATTGTGCGGCGAATGGGACAAGGCCTTTAAACACCTCGACATGATAAGCACCCTTGATACTGAAAGGGCTGTTGCCATATCTGCCTATAAGGATATTCTGAGAGCTCAGGAGGAAAGGCGTAAGACATGCCTCTTCAGCAGGTTACCGTCATTCCTTACAGATGCGCCGCCATATTTTGAAACATACTGGGAAGCATGTGTAAACCTGGCAAAAGGTGAACAGAAGAAGGCATGGACACTGTTCAATAAAGCGGCCGGTATGAGGCCTGAACTGTCCGGAAGACTTGGAGACAAAGAATTCCTGGGCATCAAAGACACGGATTCGATGCTGGCATTCTTCCTCGAGGCCTTCGTGCACGACAGGTATGTATGGATTCCCTTTGAAGCGATAAGAGAGATTATTATAACAAAACCAAAGAGCCTTCTTGACCTCATCTGGATACCTGCAAGCATAACTGTATGGGAAGGGCTTGCCGCAAACTGCAACCTCCCGGTATTGTATCCGGGTTCGGAATTCAGCAAAAACCCGGAAATCAGGCTTGGGCGGATGACGGACTGGGAAGATCTAGGAGGAAATTTCGCCAAAGCTCTGGGGCAGCATGTCATGCAAATCGGAGAAAATGATGTACCTCTTCTTGAAATAACGGAAATCAGCTTTAATTTTCCAGTAAAGGAATGATTGAAAAGTTATGAAAAAAATTGACCGGCAGGATATTGATAAAATCATCGCCCCGATTGCAGGGGAGAACCCGAGCGGGGAAGACCTCAGGTATTCAGGTGTTTACGAGGAGATCAAGGAGGCGAGACGGGCGGATGATACGCTTAACCAGGGGGAATGGCAGCGCGACCTGAAGACCTCTGACTGGGAAAAGGTCATCAGGACGGCAATCGACGTCCTGGCAAACAGGACAAAAGACATACAGATCGCAGTATGGCTGATCGAGGCCTTGATAAAGAAAACGGGTTTCCAGGGGCTTGCCGACGGGCTCGATATACTGACGGCTTACATGATAAATTTCTGGGATACAGTATATCCTGCAATCGATGACGGAGACCTTGAATTCAGGGCCGGGCCCCTGTCGTTTTTGAACGACAAGGTCGCCCCTTCAATAAATGAAATCCCCTTGACGGACCCTTCATCTACGGAAGGTTACTCCTATATCCGCTGGCAGGAGTCCAGACAGGTCGGATTTGAAAAGGACCTAAAGAACCAGTACGGCGATATCGACGAGAATAAGAAAAAGGCACGTGAAGAAAAAGTGTCGGAAGGCAAAATAACCGGGGAGCAGTTCGACGCGGCGGCTTCAAGGTCTTCAAAGCAGTTTTATGCCTCTCTTGCCGAGGAAATTGCGAGATGTAAAACAGGGTTTGAGAAATTTGACGCCATTGTAGAGGAAAAGTTCGGCAAAGATGCCCCGAGGCTGTCGGAAATTGGCAGTGCAATAGATGGCAACCTGCAGCTTGTTGAAAGAATCCTGAAAGAAAAGGGCGGCATTGAGCCTGCACAGAAAAAAGAGGCTAAACAGGCAGCATCGGAACCCGCAGAAACGCAGGAAGAAAGTTCGCCTAAAATGGCGAAAAAATCTCCTGCCGAGGCTTCTCCTGTTCAGCCTGCCGGAGGTGTATCGGTGATAATTCAACCGGCAAGTTTAGGAGAGAACTCAGGCATTGAAGAGGCCGTATGGCAGGAAGCGCTTGATACGCTCAATTCAGGCGGAATCAAGGAGGCCCTTCAGAAGCTTCTTGACGCTTCATCGGCGGCTCCGTCGATCAGACAGAAAAACCGCTACAAACTTTTCATGGCCAAACTCAGCCTCACGGCGCAGAGGCCGGATCTTGCGAGGCCCGTAATTGAACAGCTTTATGCTCTTATCGACGAACTGGGTCTTGAAAAGTGGGAATCTCCGATCTGGATAGCCGAGGTGATCGATGCATATTACCAGTGCCTGACCTCGGAAGGTGCCAGTGAAGACGATTTTGCAAAGGCCAGGAACGATCTGTTCCCGAGGCTTTGCACAAGGGATATAACAAAGGCTATTTCCTATAAGGAACAAATAAACTCAGGAGGTTAAGCTATGGCGAAGAAGGAGAGTCTGCAGCATACACTCGACAGAGTGAGGGCCCCGAGGGTCCAGATTACCTACGATGTCGAGATCGGCGACTCCATCGAGATGAAGGAGATACCGTTCGTTGTGGGCGTGCTCGGGGATTTTTCCGGCAAGCCGGAAGAGCCGCTGCCTAAATTGAAGGACAGGAAATTCACGGAAATCGACCGCGACAATTTCAACAAGGTGCTTGAAGGCATGAAGCCGAGGCTGGCATACAAGGTTGACAACAAGCTCACGAACGATGATTCCAAGATAGCGGTCGAGCTTAAATTCAAGTCCCTTGACGATTTTTCTCCTGAGCGTGTGACGGAGCAGATCGATCCGCTCAAGAAGCTTGTCGAGACCAGGAAAAAGCTCTCCGAGCTGCTCAATAAACTGGATGGAAATGACAATCTCAACGAGCTTCTCCAGGATGTAATTTCGTCGACCGATGCCCTGCAGAAGCTTTCCGCCGATGCAGGCATGAAGAAGAAGGAATAATAGGGAGGGGGTGGCGAATATGCCTGATAATCAGGAATTGACCCGGAAAGAGTCTAAAACAGTTGAAAAAGAGGAACTGAGCCTTCTCGATAAGATTATCGACGAAGGGAAAATGGCCCGTGACGATGTGCAGAAGGCAAGGGCGAAGGATATCCTTTCAGAATTCGTAAGCCAGATTATGGAAGGAGTTATCACGGTATCAAAGGATACCGAGGCCATGATAAACGCACGCATCGCACAGATTGACAAGCTGATATCCGACCAGCTCAACGAAGTCATGCACCATCAGGATTTCCAGAAGCTTGAAGGATCGTGGAGAGGGCTCTTCTATCTCGTGAACAAGAGCGAAACAGGGGAGTCTTTGAAGCTTCGTGTTATGAACGTCTCAAAGAACGACCTCCTTAAGGATATGGAAAAGGCGAGCGAATTTGACCAGTCCACACTTTTCAAAAAGATATACGAAGAGGAGTTCGGCATGTTCGGCGGAGCTTCGTACGGCGCGCTGATCGGGGATTACGAGTTCAGCAACCACCCGCAGGATATGGCGCTGCTCGAAAAGGTATCGCAGGTTGCAGCGGCCTCCCATGCGCCGTTCATCTCGGCCGCTTCGCCTAACATGTTCAATCTTGACAGCTTCACCGATATCGGGACTCCGAGAGACCTTGCAAAGACGTTCCAGAGTGTTGAGTATGCGAAATGGAAATCTCTTAGGGAATCCGAAGATTCCAGATATGTCGCTCTGGCGTTGCCGCATGTGCTTATGAGGCTGCCTTACGGAAAGGACAATGTGCCGGTTGAGACATTCGATTTCGAAGAGGATGTCACTGGAACCGACCACAGCAAATATCTGTGGGGCAATGCGGCGTATGCACTCGGCTCGAGGCTGACCGAGGCCTTTGCCAAGTACCACTGGACCGCAGCCATAAGAGGCGTGGAAGGCGGCGGCCTTGTACAGGGTCTTCCCGTGCATACATTCAAGACCGATGACGGCGATGTGGCGCTCAAGTGCCCGACCGAGGTTGCCATAACGGACAGGCGTGAGAAGGAGCTTGCCGATCTCGGCTTCGTTCCTCTGGTTCACTGCAAGGGAACTGACTATGCGGCATTTTTCAGCACGCAGACGGCGAACAAGGCAAAGGCCTATGACACTGATGCGGCCAACGCCAATGCCAAGCTTTCCTCGCAGCTCCAGTACATTCTGGCGGTGTCGCGGTTTGCGCACTACCTCAAATCCATCATGAGGGACAAGATCGGGAGCTTCATGACCAGAAAGGACGCGGAAGATTTCCTTAACCGCTGGATAAGCAACTATGTCCTTCTGGATGACAATGCGGGACAAGATGCAAAGGCGAAAATGCCTCTGAGAGAAGCCAGGATAGATGTGGCGGAGATTCCCGGAAAACCCGGTGCATACAGGGCGGTGGCTTTCCTTAAACCACACTTCCAGCTCGACGAATTGTCGGTATCCTTAAGGCTTGTTGCCGAGCTCCCGCCTCCGGCAAAGGGATAAATGCAGCTTTAAAGCTGTTAAGCAAAAGACAAAAAACAAGGGAGGAATAGACGATGGCATTTGATGCTTTTTTAAAAATTGAAGGAATACCCGGTGAGAGCACGGATGACAAACATAAGGACTGGATTGAAATACTGTCCTACAGTCATGGTGTTTCACAGCCGTCTTCAGGTTCGGTAAGCAGCGGAGGCGGCAGGACAGCGGAAAGATGCGAACACAGCCCGTTTTCAGTCGTCAAGGCGCTTGACAAGGCGTCTCCAAAGCTCAATCTTTTCTGCTGCAACGGCAGCCATATCAAGGAAGTCAAAGTCGAGCTCTGCAGGGCGGGTGGAGACAAGGTCAAGTACATGGAATATAAAATGACAGATGTCATCGTAAGCTCTGTCAGGCCGGGAGGCGCTTCATCGGGCAGTGAGACGCTGCCTCTTGAAGAGGTTGCATTCAACTACGGCAAGGTGGAATGGACTTACACCGAGACAGACCACCAGACCGGCAAACCCAAAGGGAATGTTGCCGCCAACTGGGACCTTGTGGCGAATAAGGGTTCGTAAGATAAATAAAAAACCTCTCCTCAAAAGCAGGAGAGGTTTTTTATCTTTCAAACAAAGAAGCTGATCAGCTCTTAAGCCGTTAAGCAATAAAGATATTGGGACATCCTTTTACAGCTCATCAGCTTATTGGCTTAACAGCTCAACAACTTAATTTTATGCCCGTACATAGAAATAACCCATCGGAATATCATTTCAAGGAAAACTGCTTCATCACCGAATGGTGGAATTCATCCGCCGATGGCAGCGTGTCCATTGCCGGGGTAAGGGTAGAGCCCGGGGTCACGACAAGATTCCACAGGCTCGAAAGAACATGTGAACGGTACATAATCATTGAAGGCGACGGGCTTGTCGAGATCGGCAGCGAAAAGGCGGCCCAGGGAATGCTTCAACTCCGCGAAAAGGCCGAAGGCAACGAAGGGATGCAGGTGACGGACGCCTGCTTCCGCCTGATCTCGCGGCTGCTCGGCCTGAGCGCCGGTGAGCTGGCCGGCGATCGAATCGAGGCTGGGCCCATTGAGGAGGACGTCGCCCGCCTGGACCACCACTTCCGCGACCTCACGCCGGTGAAGCGCATCCTCGAGGAAGTGATCGGCTCCAAGCCGCTGCCTGCCCGGCCCGGCCGCCAGTTCTCCGGACCCAAGGAGTTGACCC
>CAYNVT010000039.1:0-33014 GCA_964400685.1 uncultured Bacteriovoracaceae bacterium
GGATTCATAAATCACGATGTCTCCTTTTGAAAGAACACTCCCCACTGTTTCGCTGGCTTTCTTGAGCAGGGTGATGTCAGGTCTGTTGTATGAATCGATCGGCGTAGGCACGGTCACAATGTAAATATTGCAGGTGCTTATATCTTTTTTGTTAATTGTAAATCTCAGGTGCCTTGCAGGCTTGAATTCTTCAGGTTCAATCTCCCTGGTCCGGTCATAATGCCTGGACAGCTCCCTGATTCTCGCCGAACTGATATCAAAACCTACAGTCGGATAAATCTTACCGAATTCCACTGCAAGCGGCAGTCCCACATATCCAAGGCCTATAACAGCAACACGGTAATCCATCATCACCCTCCAGCCTAAAAACTTTCAATCTTCTGATAAAATCGTCGGAATCGAATAAATACTTTATTTCCTTCTTATACTAACTCTTATACACACATTTTAATACTATTTTGCTAATGAAATGGACTATGTATATAGGTTATATCTTGGTATATAATTTGTTAAAGGTAAAAGGGCATGAAACCGGACAGGCTGAGAAAAGTAAGAAATATGGGTTTTGTGGCGCATATCGACGCCGGAAAAACCACGGTAACTGAAAGGGTGCTGTTTTATACAGGCCGCATCCACAAGATGGGAGAGGTGCATGACGGCCAGGCGACCATGGATTATCTGCCTCAGGAACAGGAACGCGGCATCACGATAACCTCTGCCGTAACAACCTGCAAATGGAATGATCATGAAATCCACATAATCGATACGCCCGGGCATGTAGATTTCACGATAGAGGTGGAAAGGAGCCTCAGGGTTCTGGACGGCGCCGTAATGATTCTCTGCGGTGTCGGTGGCGTCCAGGCGCAGACCGAGACCGTCTGGCATCAGGCGAGAAGATATGAAGTCCCCACACTTGCATTTATCAACAAACTCGATAGACCGGGTGCCGATTACAAATCTGTCCTTTCCCAGATAGAAAAGCGCCTCGAGATAAAACCGGTCGCGATTCAGCTGCCTTATTATGAAGGCGACTCCTTCAAGGGTATAATCGATCTTCTGCGTATGAAGCAGTTCGTATGGAAAGATGATGATCAGGGCAGTGAGGTGATCGAAACGGACATTTCCGAAGATCTTATGAGCGAAGCATTGGCAGCAAGAGACCATCTGATGGAAACGCTCGCCGAGCTCGATGATTCCCTGATGGAATCTTATCTTTCAGGGGATACCATCAGTGTAAGAACCCTCAAAGATGTCATACGCAAGGCCACGATTGAAAACAGGATATTGCCTGTTCTCTATGGAGCGGCGCTCAGAAACAAGGGTATCCAGCCCCTGGTTGATGCAATCATAGACTATCTGCCCTCTCCAAATGATATAAGACCGCCGCTCGGACATGACAAAAAAACAGGAGAAAAGATCACAATATCATCAGATCCTAAAAGTCCTCTGGTAGCATATGTTTTCAAGGTATACATGGAGGAAGGCAGAAGGCTGGTCTATCTCAGGCTTTATTCAGGCGAAATGCATACAGGCGATGAGCTGTTCAATACCACGAGGGAAACTTCCGAAAAGGTCGCCAGGCTCTTCATGATGCACGCTCATCATAAGGAAAGGATTGAAAAGGCCGTGGCAGGCGACATTATTGCCGTTTCAGGTCTGAAAGACGCCGTAACCGGAGACACACTGACTGCAGGCAATCAAACCCTTGTGCTTGAACCCATTGAAGTGCTCAAACCCGTTATATCCATTGCCATTGAACCTAAAAGCGGAGGGGGCGAAGCTTACCAGAGATTGATGATGACCTCCTCAAAGCTCATGGATGAAGACCCCACGATTAAAGTAAGCGAAGACCCGGACACAGGTCAGATAATACTTGCAGGAATGGGAGAGCTTCATCTTGAAATTGCCGTGGACAGGCTTAAAAACGCCTTCGGAATCGATATAAACGTAGGTAATCCTCAGGTCCTTTACTGCTCAAGCATCAAGGAACAGGCGGATGGAGAATCGACGTTCAGCAAAAAGCTTGGGGACGTGCTCCATTCGGGTCATGTCGTACTCCATGTTTCACCTGCAAAAAGAGGTATGGGAAACACATTTGATATTATTCCTGAAATGAATGAGCCGCTCAAATCTTCAATCCTTCTCGGACTTGAAGAAGGCTGTCTTGCAGACCCTGTCAACGGTTACAATATAGTTGATGTTGCAGTTCAGATAAAAAAAGTTATTATAACAGAAGAGACAACCGGACAGGGAATGAAAATAGCATCACAAATGGCACTGCAGGAAGCGTTCAGAAACGCTGGTATCCTTGTCCTTGAACCGGTTATGGATGTAGAGGTCATGGTCCCGGAAGAAAGTGTCGGGGATGTCGTTGGTGATTTAAGCTCACGCAGAGCCAACATAGAGGGTGTTGTCATCAAGGGAAAATATCATTGTATAAAGGCATATGTTCCGTTATCCAGGACAGTCGGGTATTCCACGCAGTTGAGGTCCATGAGCAGAGGGAGAGGCAGCTATAATATGAAGTTCTTCCGATATGACAATTTGTGAGGCCAAAGTATGTTTAATCGCTATAAATGGGTTATACCTGTTGTATTCATAACACTTTTTGCCTGGGTTATCGTAGGGATAATCATGAGCGTCAGCGGACAGCTTCTCTTTGAAATGCCCGGCCCGCCCAAACACAGTGCAGCGATTGCAACAACACCGAAGAAACAGCCTGCACCAATATCATCTTATGACATCATAAAAGAAAGAAAGCTGCTAGGTTCTATCACAACAACTCCACAAGGACTCCTCACTGGTGATGACAGAGACCGTCCGATTGCCGCACTGGGACTCTTGTTAAAAGGCACTATTGCGGGATCGGACCTTTACAGCAGGGCTATTATTGAAGACAAAGGCAAACAGCAGATTTATAAAATAGGAGATTCCGTATCAGGGGCGAGCATCATCGGAATTTTCAGAAACAAGGTGATCCTTGTAATGAACGGCCAGGAACAGATGCTTGTTCCAGAGGACAAAACAGATAAGAAAGGCCCCAGAGGCGGTCCCCCCTCAGGTCCGGCAGTACCTATGGCCAACCTGTCCGGTGGGGACATGTCATCGGCCATGCAGAATATGGAGCAGCTTCTCGGCAATGCACGGATCGTCCCTTATTACAAAGGAGGAGAACCTTACGGTTTCAGGGTAACCAATGTTGAAAACAGTTCACCGCTCTTCGGCCTTGGCGTACGTTCAGGAGATGTAATAAAATCTGTTAACGGGTCACCGGTAAGATCATCTGAAGACGCAATGAAACTCTACCAGAACATGCAGGATGTATCCTCGGCAAACATCGAACTGGAACGCCATGGTGTGACAACTTCCGTTAATATCCCTTTGAAGTAACTGTTTATATTTAAAAATGTATCGGGGTCATAAAAATAATATTGGGGCAATGGTAAATGTTTGAGAAATATTTCGGCCTTACTGAAAATCCTTTCAACCTTACACCTGACCCCAAATATCTCTATTTTTCCAAAGTGCACAAGGAAGCGCTTTCCCACCTGAAATACGGCATTGATGAAAAAAAGGGCTTCATTCTGATTACCGGTGACGTCGGTGCAGGCAAAACCACCCTGTGCCGGGTTCTTCTGACAACATTGCCGGATACGATAAAAACGGCCCTGATACTCAATCCGACGCTGTCCGATATTGAACTTCTTCAGACAATAAACCAGGAATTCGGCATCGACTCGGGAAATGTTTCAAAAAAGGCATTGCTGGATGAATTGTATGGTTTTCTGCTCGATGTGAGGACAGAGAACAAAAACGCGGTGCTGATAATTGACGAATGTCAGAACCTTTCCACGGATGTGCTCGAACAGATAAGAAGGCTTTCAAACCTGGAGACCTAAAAGGAAAAGCTTCTGCAAATAGTTCTCATAGGACAGCCTGAACTCAAATCAATGCTCTCGACCCCGAGCCTGAAGCAGATAAACGACCGCATCACTGTCAGATACCATATGGGACTTCTGAGCAAACCGGACACGAAAGAATATATCAGACACAGGCTCATAATATCAGGCTCTCACGGTGATATAAAATTCTCCAGAGCCGCTCTGAATAGAATCTTCAAATTTTCTTCAGGGCTGCCAAGAAGAATCAACTCGGCATGCGAGCGTTCACTTCTTATTGCATTTACAAAAGGGACAAATACAATAACAGGCTCCATTACCCGTCAGGCAATCAAAGAGATTACAGGAGAGAATCACAGGTCTTCGTATTTCAAAAGGGCCCTGGCAGTTGCCGCGGCTGCTGCAATTATTACCGGACTTATATTCTTCTTCAAACCTGCAATTTCGCTTATTAACGAAAAAACCGGCATGGTAAAGACCGGCGCAGACACTCAACGGACCTTGCAGCCGGATGACAGGCGACCAATTGCTCAGGCCTATGACTGGATCATAAAGGACTATGGGACTGCAATAGATTCTCTTAAAACTCTTCGTGAGAATTCAGGGGCAAATTCCGTACTGAATCTTCATCCGGCTTTTGATATTCTCAAGAGCATTTCAAAGCCTTTTGTAGCATCAGTCTGGGGAGGATACTGTATCGTAGAACGCATTGACGGCAACATCGCTGACCTGATAAAAGCAGACGGCAGCAGAATCAGCATCCCTTTGAAAAGCTTTTCAGATATATATCAGAGGTATGCTGTTGTGTTATATAAGAAAAATCCAGCCAGTAAGAGTTACGGCAAATCATCAAACGGAAAAGGCGTCAGGAAAATACAGGAAAAACTCAAAGAACTGGGCTATCTATCAATTGAGCCCAATGGTATTTACGGTATTGAAACTTCAGAAGGCATTGAAAAATTGCAGGGAATATACGGCCTGACAAAAGACGGTATTGCGGGCATCGAGACATTGACTCTTATCGATATGCTTGAAGGGGAAAGGTCATGAGTTCCATATATGAAGCCCTTAAACGGGTTCAGCATGAAGATACCACCACAATCCCCCTGACCGGCAGACAAAAAAGCTGGAGCAACCCCAAGAACTGGACAATTATTATTGTTTCGGTAACAATCAGTTCATTAGTCACCATGGGAGTATATTCATATATCTCAACTCCGCCATCAAATAAAAATATCCAGAGTACAGTTAATGGCAACCATTCACATACTCCGACAAAACCGGAATCCATGCTGAAAGCAGAAGCCCCGGCGGCTCAAGTAAAACCCCGGATCGAAGCAGCCGCTCAGGACCCTGTTGCAGGCGCCCCGGACAAAAGCAAGGATGAATATATTGAAACTGCGAATATGTGTTTTGAAAAAGGTGAACTCGATAAAGCAATCTCCATTTACAAAGAGGCACTTGGTGTTTATAAAAACGATGCCGGTCTGATAAACAACCTTGGGGCAGTCTTATTGGCAAAGTCCGATTATGACAGTGCAATAAAGTATTTTAAGATTGCAATTCAATGCTCGAAAGATAGTGTGGAACCGGTGTATAATCTCGCCTGCGCCTATGCAAAAAAAGGAGACAATACCTCAGCCTTGAAAGAGCTTGAAAAGGCGATTAAAATGAACGGACAGGATGTCAGAAAATGGGCAAAGGATGATCCTGACCTCAAAAGCCTTAAAGGTACATGGAACTAGAGTGATGATAATCATTAAGGGGGAGAAATGAAAACTGTACGATTTCTGGCGATGCTGGTAATGATTACGCTGTTTTCGATAGGCAGTATATATGCCGCGAGAATGGTGGACAAGAACTCGCCAGCTTCAACGGCACCGGTGCACCAGAACAAAACCATATCAAAAGAGGCGGCGAATGTACCTGAGGAAGAGGTACTCTCAGCAAAGGACTTCAGTTCTTCCACAACCGATACAAACAAGGCTGAAACCAGGAAGGGTGTAAATAAGACCAAAGGCAAAACACAGTATGTAACAATGGATTTTGACGGTATGGATATCAGCATGCTGGTAAAATTCATTGCCGATATCACCAAGAAGAACTTCATCATCGATAACAATGTCACGGGAAAGGTCAGTGTCGTTTCCCCCCGAAAAATGACAATTGACGAGGCTTATAAGGTATTTGAGAGCATCCTCGAGGTAAACGGATTTACGACTGTCAAGACAGGCAACATAATAAAGGTAGTTAAGTCATCGGATGCGGTTACTAAAGGAATTGAAACGCAGACTTCCGTCTCCGCATCTGCTCAGGACAAACTTGTCACACAGATCATACAACTTAAATATGCCGATGCCGAAGACATTAAAAATCTTATAACCCCCCTTATTTCAAAAAGCAGTTCTCAGATTATGTCCTATCCCCAGAGCAACATCCTTATAGTTACTGATACTGTCTCGAATTTAAAGAAAATCATGGAAATAATTAAGGTAATAGATGTCAAGGGAAATGCGCAGGATGTAAAGATACTTCGCCTCGAGCATGCCTCTGCAACCGACCTTTCCAATAAACTGAACCAGATACTGTCAGGTTCTGCTGTCGATCCCGGTACAAGGGCAGCAACAAGACGCATACCCGGATCTAGCTCATCGAAAGAACCGGCAAAAATACTCCCTTATGAAAGGACAAATTCATTAATCGTTGTAGCAAATGCACAGGACATGAAAGACATCGCAGCACTTATCACAGAACTTGATATCCCCACTCCAAGCGGAAAAGAAGATATTCATGTCTACTATCTTCAGAATGCAACGGCTGAAGATGTGGCAAAGGTGTTGAGCGGCATGCCTGTCGTCACCAGCCCGGACGCCACGCCTAAAGCCGGTTCCAACGTCGCTCAGAATGTAGCCATGTCAAGCTCGACAAGTCAGCAGCAGAATTTCAAGATATCTCCAGACAAGTCGACCAACTCCCTTATCATTTTTGCAGATCCCTACACCTATGAAAACATTGTTGAAACAATCCGTTATCTTGATATTCCCCGGAAACAGGTCTATGTCGAAGCTTTCATCATGGAAGTCAACACCAACTATGACTTTGAGCTCGGGGTTCAATGGTCTTTCTTTAATTCCTTCAAATATGACAGCGGCAAGAAAACAGGAGGATGGTTTGCCAGGACAGGCGATACATCGATATCATCAGTGGGCGACCTGCCAGCAGGGCCGCTTCTGGGCGTTATAGGCCAGGCCATCACAATCAACAAAGGCGATACGTCGATAACGCTTCCCAACATGGCCTCATTTATAAATGCCGTAAGCAGCGACAAGGATATACACATAATTTCCAAACCTCAGATTATAACCATGGACAACAAACAGGCCGAAATAAAAGTCGGCAAGAACATTCCGTATATAACAAGAGAAGATACCGACTCGACTAATATCAACAGGACAGTAAGGACGTATGACTATCGCGATGTCGGTGTTACCCTGAAAATCACACCGCAGATAAACCAGGAAGGCGGCGTCAGAATGGACATATTCCAGGAGATAACAACACTTGTACCGGGAACCGGCGAAGAAGAATATGCCCCTACGACATTCAAGCGTTCAGCTACTACGACAGTATCGGTCAAAGACAGTGAAACAATGGTTATAGGGGGACTTATAGGCGATAGCCTGACGGTCGGAAACGCCAAGGTCCCCATGCTCGCCGATATCCCACTTATCGGTTACCTGTTCAAGACGACGAACCGGGCAAGAGAAAAAACAAACCTTTATATTTTTATTACGCCGAGGGTTATTGATACTATCGAAAAGTCGGATGACCTCTATAAAAAGAAATACGGCGAAGTGAAGTCTGTCGAGGCAAAACTGAGGCAACAGTCACCCAGCATAAGTAAGGGCGAGGAAGTCCCTCCCCTACCCAGAAATCCTGAATCAACTGAACCGGATGCTCCTCAAGTGAACGTGAAAGAGCCGGATGTCCAGACAGAGCAGAAAAACAAATGATATGGTGACAGTGATAATGACGAGGGGTGAATCTTAATGAGAATACCAAGCCTTGAGCAGGTTGTTATCTCGCAGAATCTTGCAGATGAAGAAGCCCTACAGAAGGCTCTGCTGGCTCAGAAACAGAAGGGCGGCTCTCTAAAGGACGCACTTGTCGATTCAGGCGCTGTCAATGATGTGGAACTGCTCAAAGCCATATCCAAAGCATGGGGCATCGAATTCATGCACATGCTGGGCGACCTTGAGGTTGATCCTGCAATCCTTGACAGGCTGCCGGTAACTTTTCTCAGACGCTACAACATGGTGCCGTTCAAATGGCATGGGGATACACTGGTAGTTGCCGTAAATGACCCCATGGACCAGGACCCCTTCTATGACATAGGCAAGGAAATGTCTGCCAGAGATATAAAGCGCATTCTGGCAACGAAACAGGAAATCCATTCCGCCATAAACCGCCTCAATGACATGAAAAACGAAAGCGCCCAGGATATCGTTGAGGACATCAGGGATGAAGAGGAAGAGGATCTCCTGACAGATATTGAAAATATCCAGGATATAAGCGTCATGGAAAGCGACGCCCCGATAATAAAGCTGGTGAACAGGCTCATGATGCAGGCTTTCCGTGAAAGAGCATCCGATATTCACGTCGAGCCCTATCAGTCCGAGGTAAGGATAAGGTTCAGAGTCGACGGGATTCTGCATGATGTGTTGAGCCTTCCCAAACGAATTCAGTCGGCGGTCATTTCACGCATCAAGGTTATGGCGAATCTTAATATTGCAGAAAAACGCCTGCCGCAGGATGGAAGGATAGGAATCAAACTCGGGGACCATTCCGTCGACCTGCGTGTCTCTACGGTCCCGACGGCAAACGGAGAACGGGTTGTAATGAGAATCCTGGACAAGTCCTCGGTGCTCTACGGACTTGAAGAGCTCGGCTTCTATCCTGATGACATGGAGATTGTGAACATGCTGCTCAGGCAGGAGCACGGCATTGTCCTTGTAACCGGCCCTACCGGTTCAGGCAAGACCACATCACTGTATTCAATGCTCAGCAAGATAAACTCACCGGATAAGAATATTCTGACCATAGAAGACCCGATTGAATATCAGTTGAAGGGTATCGGACAGATACCGGTCAATACGAAAGTGGGTGTTACATTCGCCTCGGGGCTCAGGTCGATAGTCCGGCAAGACCCGGACATAATTCTTGTCGGGGAAATCCGAGACCTGGAAACCGCCGAAATCGCCATTCAGGCCGCACTTACAGGCCATCTCGTCTTCTCGACTCTGCATACAAACGATTCAGCGACCGCAGTTACACGCCTTATAGACATGGGCATTGAACCTTTTCTTGTTACCTCATCCGTTAATGCAATCGTCGCACAAAGGCTTTGCAGAAAGATATGCACCGACTGCCGCCAGCCCTATTACCCGGAAAGCGAAAGCCTCTTGGAAATCGGGCTTGTCAGGGAAAAGCTGCTTTCTGACGGCCACCTGTACAGGGGTGCCGGCTGTATGGAATGCCTCAACACAGGCTATAAAGGCAGGATCGGCATTTATGAAATCCTCGTAATGAGCGATTCAATGAAATCAACAGTTCTGAAGACATCCGATTCTAATGATATCAAAAGGCAGGCAATTGAGGAAGGCCTTCATACCCTGAGAGAGGACGGTGCAAGAAAGGTGAGTGACGGCGTCACCACAATAGAAGAAGTTATAAGGGTCACTCAGCAGTAATGGCAAAAGCCAGACAGCTCTTCAGGTGTTCATCATGCGGAGGTACATCTGACAGATGGTCTGGCAAATGCAGCCAGTGTTCAGAATGGAATACTCTGGAAGAGATCTTCGTAGAATCAGGAACGGTGAATTCAAGTCCGCCAAGAGATACCGTACCACTGCCCTTTGACGATATTGCAGGTCAATCCCTTCTGCGCCTGTCAACAGGCATTCCGGAACTGGACAGGGTTCTCGGTTCGGGTATTGTCGACGGCTCACTGGTACTGATCGGCGGGGACCCCGGAATAGGCAAGTCCACATTAATGCTGCAGATGGCGCATCACCTTTCATCTTCAAGAAAAGTGCTCTATGTCAGCGGGGAAGAATCGGCTGTCCAGTTGAAAATCCGGGGTGAAAGGCTGGGGGTTAAAGGCAGGTCTCTCCTGATATACGCGGAAATCATGATGGAGAAGATATCAGAACAGATCAAAACAGTATCCCCGGATATTATCATAATAGATTCCATACAATCCGTGTTCTCATCAAAAATTGAAGCAGCGCCCGGGAGTGTGGCACAGATAAGGCATTGTGCGGGTATCCTCATGGGCATCGCCAAGACAACAGGAATTCCGGTTTTTGTAATAGGACACGTAACAAAGGACGGCTGGATAGCAGGCCCCAAAATGCTTGAGCACCTTGTTGACACCGTCCTGTATTTCGAAGGCGACTCCACCGGCGCATACAGGGTTCTAAGGGCAGTAAAAAACAGGTTCGGCCCTTCCGGTGAAATCGGCATTTTTGAAATGAAGGAAACGGGACTCGTAAGTATTAGCAACCCTTCGGGAATCTTCATGGGCTTGGGCGGCAGGTTATCCGGCAGTTCAGTAATGCCTGCAATAGAAGGCAGCAGGGTTTTTCTGGTTGAAATTCAGTCCCTTGTCAGCAAAACCACTTTCTCAATGCCCAAACGGATTTCAATCGGCATTGATCCGTCAAGAGTTTCCGTCCTGCTGGCTGTTCTTGAAAAAAGAAGCGGCATGTTTATCTCCGGCTCGGACGTCGTAGTTAATGTAACATCAGGAATAAAAGTTATGGAACCCGCAGCCGACCTTGCCGTAGTAATGGCCGTAGCTTCAAGCTCACTCGATAAGCCACTGCCTCAAGGATTCATCTGTCTGGGTGAAATAGGACTCAGTGGAGAGATCAGGCCGGTCAGCCAGATAGAAATAAGGCTTAAGGAAGCTAAAAGACTCGGTTTTACAAGAGCGCTTATTCCAAAGGCTAATTCTGAATCGATAATAAAATCTAAAGGAATAGAGATCACATCTTTAACGCACCTGAGCGAGGCGATATCGGTTATCAAAAAAGTTCCCCATTAATTATGCATTGTTATAAATGAAATTATTATTAAATTTCTCTGCATAATCATCCGATATAGATAACAGGAGAAACTATCCATGCGAAGGTACAATCTTTATTCAATAATGCCTAATGCAGGTAGGTTCGAGCTTATCAAGGACGTGCCTGTCAACAACGGAAATCAGGAAACAACATACTGGGCAGAGTGCTTTACATGGGAGGACCTGAAAAAGATTGTACCCTATCTGAGAAAATTGGGATGGAAGCTTACTGTCGAGCCTGTTGATAAAGACGACCTTTATGGGAAAATGCATATTTACTCTTTTACCTGCGGAATCAACAGCGATACACAGATTATAAGCATCTGCGGCCTCAGAGTTATCCTGGCCCGGGACATCATTGTTTCCAGAAAACAAAAAACTTATTAAATCCAAGGTATTGACATAAAACTATTTCGCATTATTCTAAGATAATAACAATTTTTCTGGGGGAGAGATAAATGGGTACATTGACAAAGAATGTAATTATTGATGAAATTGTTTCATTAACGGGACTTTCCAGAAAAGAAGCTTCGGAAGCTATTGAGACCCTGCTCGATATCATCAAACTCCAGCTCGAAAAAGGCGATGATGTCTGCATCTCAGGATTCGGCAAATGGAAAGTTCGAAAGAAAAATTCCCGGAGAGGAAGAAATCCGCAAACAGGGGATGAGATAACAATAACACCGAGAAATGTAGTAACCTTTTCTCTTTCAAATGTTTTGCGGGCAAAGCTGACTGAATCAGCGAAATAATTTTCCGGGTATAAACTGTTAAGGCAGCAACCTTATTCAAGATTGCTGCCTTATGATCTCAGGAATTTTCTGGCTACTGTTGAACTTTTACTTTTCCGCTTCTATAGCTTCTGTAGGACATACGTCAGCACAGGCGCCACAGTCCGTACAAAGCTCGGGATCGATGACATATTTATCATCACCTTCACTTATCGCGTTGACAGGACATTCATCAACACAGGTCCCACATGATATGCATTCGTCTGTTATTTTATGTGCCATGACAATCCTCCTTTCGTTGTGAGAAATTAGCTATCGGAATTATTCTCAAAATGCAATTGGTTTTTTATCATTATTCCAACACCCTTGACCCATTCAACAGGGGCATGTAAGCTTAACAAACGGAGGGGAATAAATATGAATTATCATAATCTCAAAGATTCACCCGAAAAGGAAATAATCAAAGGGTATCTGGCAAAATATGTACATACATCGAACATGACGATACAATACTGCAACATTGCTTCAAATTGTCCCATGCCTGAACATTACCACCCGCATGAACAGATCTGCATGGTTATTAAAGGAAAGTTCGAAATGATACTTGACGGTGAAAAGATCCTTCTCGAAGAGGGTTCCGCACTTGTCATCCCTCCTAACATGAAGCATTCAGGCATGCCCCTTACCGACTGTTATATAATTGATGTGTTCCATCCGAGGAGAGATGACTTTGCAGCAGCCCCAAAACAGTGAAATCATGCCTGAATACAGGGACAGAAAATATTTCTTTGATGATGGAATCCGCTTTGAATGCATCCTGTGCGGCAAATGCTGCAATGGTGCTCCGGGAATAATCATTGTCCTGGACAATGAAATAGGGCCGATTGCGGATTTTCTGGAAATTGAAAGAGAGGTGTTTATCGAGCGATGCCTGTATCCCTATCTTGATAGTTTGAGCATAAGAGAAGATGATACAGGAAGGTGCATCTTCTTTGAGAACGGATGTTCGATCTATCCTGTCAGGCCTCTTCAATGCAGGACTTTTCCATTCTGGTTTACGAACCTTCGATCTGAAACGGAGTGGACTAAGGTTCTGAGATCATGCCCGGGCACAGGCAAAGGGAAACTCTATTCAAAAGAAGAAATCCTGGACATCGTCATGGCTACTTTCAGTCTCTTTAAACCATTCTGTCAGGCAACCGGGCTGGATGATTCAACTCCATGATGCTTTATTGCTGATAGACATTTCCCATCATCCGTAAGCGCCTCTTTTAACAATGATGAATACGCCCCCGATACAGAGCGCTGCGATATTGGCTGCCCAGCTCGACACAACCGGATTCATATATCCCGACATACCTAGCGAGACCATCCCTGAATGAAATGCCCAGTAGGAAAGGGCAAAAACGAGTCCGAGGGCAATACCCCTTGCTATTCCGCCAGTTCTCGGGAATCTCATACCAAAGGGAAGTACCAGGATAGTCATTATGAAAGGCGCAATTACAAAGCTTATCCTGCTGTGAAAATATGTTTCCACATTCTTTGAACTCAGTCCGTCTTTTTTGATCTGCGCAATATATCGCCACAGCTCCGGTATGGTCAGGACTTCAGGTTTAGGCCTGGCCATAAAAAGGTCTTTGGGATTACTCTTGAGAGGAAGCAGGTTATCACCCTTAACTGCCGATATGCCTTTATCCGAGAAGCTGAATCTGCTGACTCCTGTAGCAACCCAGGAATCACCGTCCCACTTCGCCTTGTCCGCCTTCAGTATGCCGGTCAGCCTGCCTTCATCAAGGCTGTAGCAGGAAACCTTTTCCATGGATTCTCCATCGATGTCCAGGAGCTCGACATAGTAGATATTATCGCCGTCCCTGAACCGGCTGCCATGGACATCGAATGAGCCTTTTATTCCCTCAGTATCAATTTTGAATTTTTCAATTTTTTCAGCCTCCCTTTGGGCGACAGGGTAAACATAGAAAGAAAGAAGGGACATCGTACCGACCGCAATCATCCCCATACAAAGATATGGCAGATAAATTCTCCATACCGCAACAGAACACGACTGCATGGCAATCGTCTCAACATGCCTGGAAAAAAGAGCCTGAGCCGCAAGAATGCCGAGACAGAGCGAAAAGGGTAAAACCAGGTAAATCATCTCGGGAAGGCTTAAAATCATAAATGCAAAGACAAGGGATCCTTCTGCCTGGCTTCTTGAAAACATGGACATGTTCCCGATAAAATTTGCCATGAATATCATCCCGGAAAGGCTCACAAGCGCGCCTATCCACATGATAAATGCCTTTTTGAATATATAGTTGAAGAGCGTCATTTCACGGGCCTTTTCTGGTATATTGACCTGACAATCCAGACAATACCAATTACCGCGCAAAACACTATATTGGGTATCCATGCGCCCAATACAGGTTCAATCATCTCCGCCTTGACAAGCCTGTCTGTCATGATGAAAACAAAATAGTACGCAATAACAGCAGATATGCCTATTATAAACCCTCCATATTTCGATGCCCTCGGTTTTCTGTAGCCGAAGGTTATGCCGACAAGCCCTAGAATCAGACTCAGGACAGGGAATGAATATCTGTTGTAGTATTCTTTGACCCATTTGGGATCGGGATCCTCTGTAATAAGCTTTTTCAGCTCAGGCTGTGATGCCGTTTCCCAGGTCTTGATCCCAAGCTCTCTTGTCAGATTGAAGTTCAGAACGAAATCATATTCGTCAAAGGTGATATATCTTACAACCTTGTCTTTCTGCATAAAGAGACTGCCGTTATACAGTTTGAGAACAACCTGCGAATCCCCCATACCTACTTCGCCCTTTTCCGCCGTCACAACATATGGTGTACTGCTTTTACTCTCTATAAATATCTGTTTGAGTCTTTTATTTTTCTGATCAACAGATCCCACATAAAAGGTTATTCCTCTGAACGAGTCGTCAAAATCCCTTTCTTTAATAAAGGAATATATCTTCTTGGGCGCTTCCTCAACCAGCCTTTTCTGGATTGTCTCCATGGAAAGAGGACCAAGCCATACAGAGATAATTATGTTGATAATCATGCACAGCACGGAAAACCATATAATCGGCATATTAATAGTGCTGCTTTTGACCCCGCATGCCTTTAAGGCAACTATCTCAGAATCTGAGGAAAGCTTTTCGAGCATAATCAGGATGCTGAAAAGAAATGCCATAGGCACGACAAATCTCCCTACAGGCACAAATGCAAGAAGCATCAGATCGGCATCTTCCAGAGAAATGAATCTTCCCATCTGCACCCACTGGACAATAAGCATCACACAAAAGAGAACGACGAGTGCCCCCAGGAAGGTTTTTATAATATTATTAGTTATATATCTTTGGACAAGCATACAGGATTTGAATTATATCTGTGAATTCAGGTTATGTCCATCAGCTTGATTCCTTTTTCATATGATAAATCAGGCCATTCTTCAGACTTTCATGTTGCTTGTTACATTTCAAAGATTACAAACCGTAATTAAGATTACAATCATGTGATCTACGTAACCCGGATTCATACTTTTCAAAATTCTAATAATTCTTCAACTATTTGTTTTTACTGGCATTATACTTGTCTCATTAGACTCATACACATATGGCACCCGCATTGCCCTTAGATATTCAGATTCAGAACAAAAGGGGGGCAACATGAAAGGACCGAAGACATTTTTTTTAGCAGCAACTCTTGTGGCACTAATTGGTAATCCCGTTTTCTCAGCCGACTACAAACAGGGAGAAGTGATCGTCAAATTCAAATCCGCCTCGCCGTTCATGAGCGCTGAAGAGGTGACCCCTGCAGCCTATGCCGTTGCCGTGGATGACACACAGAAGGCAATCGAGGAACTCAATGCCAGGGACGATGTCGAGTATGCCGAACCCAATTATATTATCAAAGCTGATGCAACACCTTCAGACTGGCCATACTCCTCTTCCGAATGGAGAGATGTTGACCTGCAGGATGCATGGACCTATGCCTCCACCCACTCGACCAATGCAAAAGTTAGGATAGCGGTCGTGGATTCCGGTGTAGACCTCGACCATACAGAACTTGTTGATGTCCTGATTCCGGGTTATGATTTCGCCAATGACGACAGTGAACCCGAAGACGATGCAGGCCACGGCACCAGAGTCACAGGCATAATAGGCGCAAAAGCCAACAACAGCATCAAAGCCTGCGGAGTTGCATGGAACAACAACATAGAGATAATGCCGCTCAAATTCATGAGGCAGGATGGATCAGGCACAACAGGCTATACCTCGGATGCAATAGAGGCAATCAATTACGCTGTAAACAACGGGGCCAAGATCATAAATGCCAGCTGGGGTTTTGATTCGTATTCCCGTTCGCTTGAAGACGCCATTAACTATGCGAGGAGCAGGGGCGTACTTTTCGTCTGTTCGGCCGGAAATAATTCGACAAACAACGATGAGGTTGCGCACTACCCTTCAAATTATAAAATAGACAATGTCATAGCAGTTGCAGCAATGAACAGGTACGGCGAACTGGCCAGCTTCTCAAACTACGGGTACTACAGCGTTCATGTTGCAGCACCGGGAAGCAGTCTGACAACAACCGACCTTAATAATGCCATTACCTCCTATGCATCAGGCACTTCATTCGCTTCCCCCTTCGTTGCAGGGATTGCGGCTATGGTATTCTCGGAAAATCCATCAATCGGCTATTCCGAGGTCAAATCGAGAATAATCCAAGGTTCGATCATTGATGAGTCTTATTCAGAGGAGCTGAATATGAGCGGTGGATGCGTGAATGCCTACAATGCACTTATGGACATCAAGAATCATGACATGGTTGACAGTTCCTCCTGGAGCGCTCCTGCAGCACCAAGCGTTGATGATGAAGAGGCATCAGGCGAAGGCGGCGGCAAGGGCTGCTTTATCGAGACAACAACATGTTCCAATGCTTCAGGCCTTCTCATGATGGCAATACTTATGATGGTCCTGTTCCCGGTGTTTGCCTTCAGGCTGCGCCGGGAATAATCCATACCCCCCCATGCCCTTCCGGCGGTCGGAAGGGCATGCCCCCCCATTAATCGGGGAGGAACCGCTTAAAAACAAAAGAACCGGCGGAAATACAACCGCCGGTTCTTTTTATACTTAAGAAGCTGTTTAAAATAACTTCGAATCCGAATTATAAATATCAGGCTTCAAATTCAATTATATTTATGCAATTCAAGCCTTTCATTATACATACTCCATATGTTTGAATCTGTTTCCGAACTGATCTTATAAACCCCTGTTGCAACTTGTCTGGAATATGCAGGTACAAGATCGGATATGATATCCATTACATCTTCGATTTCGGAAAAATCATTTACCAGGCATTCGAGACGGCTTACTTTACTGAACAAATTATTTTTATCAAATCCATTTGAATTATTACACACCTTAATCTTATCGAAAACTGTATTCACAATATCTTCACCATATATAAGAAGCTCTTCATGAAGTTTTTCTCCCGGCCTTAATCCTGTAAATACGATCTGAATGTCCTTATCAGGCACATGACCAGCAAGCCTTATCATACTCCTAGCCAGATCAACAATTTTTATGGGGCTTCCCATATCAAGCAAGAACAGCTCCCCGCCTCTGGACATTGCACCAGCCTGAAGGACTAACATGGAAGCTTCCCTTATAGTCATGAAATATCTGGTAACATCAGGGTGTGTTATCCTGACTGGCCCTCCATCTTTTATTTGCTTTTCAAAAATAGGAACGACACTCCCATTGCTGCCTAAAACATTACCGAATCTCACCACGGAAAAGATTGTGTTCTCACCATTAAGCGACTGGACAATCATTTCTGCAATCCGTTTTGTTACACCCATGACCGAAGATGGCTTAACAGCTTTATCTGTTGATATCATTACAAACTTTTTTGCACCATACTTCATAGCAACTGTAGCCAGTTTGTATGTTCCCAGAATGTTATTATTGACGGCATCAACAGGCATAATTTCCATCAGTGGGACATGCTTGTATGCAGCTGCATGATAAACAAATTCCGGCTTGTATTGATTAAATATCCTCTCCAGACCTCGTGTTGTACGAATATCACCAATACATGGAAGAATTTCGGTCTGGGTATAAACATCCTTCAATTCCATTTCAATATTAAAAAGCGGTGTCTCGGCATTATCCAGTAAAATCAATTTTGACGGAGAGAATGATAGAATTTGCCTGGCAAGCTCAGAACCGATTGAACCTCCGGCACCTGTTACCAGTACCACCTTACCGTTAATAGATTCAGACACACAGGTCATGTCCAGATACACGGGATCACGATTTAAAAGGTCATCAATCTGCAACTCCCTTAGCTGTGAAGCAACTTTTCCATTAATAATTTCTGCAAACGAAGGTATCACTTTAAAACCGACACGCAGACCACTGCATGCATCAATTATTTCCCTTATGCTTTCAGGTTTTATGCCGGGAAGCGCTATAAAAACATCATCTATTTCCAAATGTTGAATGGTTTTATTAATCTCTTTAAGAGGTCCAAGGATCGGAATGCCATGGATCTTCATCCCTTTGTTTGATCCTGTCTCATCAATAAACCCGGCAATGATCATCCTGTCGTTATTTTCGTTTGATAATTCACGGCTTATTCTTTCAGCCAGAGGACCGGTACCCACAATAAGGACCCTTTTTTCTAAATTGTGCTTTCCTTTTTTAATACCGCCTCTCGAAATATCAGTTACCATCTGATAAAACATTCTTATTGATAATCTCGATCCTCCTATAAAAAATATTGTAAGCAAACCATCAGCAATGATTACAGATCTGGATATTCCCAAAAAGCTGTAAACTGCCACCAAATATAAAATAAAGATGCCGATCGATAGAACTGTTGCCTTTATAATGTTCAGAAGATCATTAATACCCGTATAACGCCACATCCCCTTATAAAGATCAAAAAACAGAAAAGATGATATTTTTATTATAATTATCGGCAGTATCGTCATCTTTAACAAATGGAGCATTGCAGCAGGTATGCTGCCTTCAAATCTAAAATAGAAAGCCAGATAATAACTCGAAACAAGGAGAGTAATATCGATAAGTAATATTACCCAGAAATTCTTCTTCATTATAATATTTTTCATGTATCCCCTAAGCTAACAAATAAGTTTTTACAATTGGTAATAATAATAGTTTCTCTGACGATAACAAGATTATTCATATATTATACTATCTAAGTCTATAAGGAATTTTGTTTCTGACAAATTATTTTAGCTATCCTCTTGCTGGTATTTCCATCCCATAATGGAGGAATTTCCCCTTTTGGGGCATTTCCCGATAGAATTGATCGAACTTCATCCATCAAAATCATCATGTTTTTTCCGACAAGTTTATTTGTTCCGACATCTACAGTAACAGGTCTTTCAGTATTGTCCCTGACGGTAAGACATGGGACTTTAAGATAAGTTGTCTCTTCCTGAATTCCGCCTGAATCTGTTACTACGAATAAAGCATGAGATTGCAATGCTAAAAAATCAATATAACCAACAGGGTCAATTATTTTCAATTCAGCCAATTCCTTATCCATTCCAAGGTTTTTCAGCTGAGCTATTGTCCTTGGATGAACAGGAAAAATAACAGGTATTTGTTTATTGACATCAAGAAGCGACCTTAAAATATTTACAATCATTTCCGAATCGTCAACATTTGATGGCCGGTGCAGCGTAACAACACCGTATTTTCTTGCTTCGATATCCATTTCTTCCATTAAATGAACCCAGCGCTTTTCAGCTTCAGGAAGCATTCTTATCAAAGTGTCAATCATAACATTACCGACAAGATGAATCCTGTCTTTACTGATGCCTTCATTGAGAAGATTCCGAGTGCCATCTTCAGATGGAGTAAATAAAATGTCTGCCAGACTGTCAGTTACTATCCTGTTTATTTCTTCGGGCATCGTCCTGTCAAAAGAACGAAGTCCTGCCTCAACATGGGCAAATCTGACATTAAGCTTTGCACAGACAATCGAAGCAGCAAGAGTTGAGTTGATGTCACCATAAACAAGGACCCAGTCAGGCTTTAATTCGAATATAACTTTTTCAAATTTGGTCATAACCTGAGCAGTTTGAAAGCCGTGTGAGCCTGAACCCACTTCAAGATTTATGTCAGGAGGTGCTATTCCCAACTGGCTGAAGAAAATATCCGACATGTTGGAATCATAATGTTGGCCCGTATGAACAAGCGTCTGCGTAACCTCTTCTGCTTCAGAAAAAGCTCTCATTACAGGAGACACTTTCATAAAATTCGGCCTGGCGCCTACTACATGCAAAATATGCATTTCAAATCCTCTTCTTTGTCAGAAATTTCTATGGATGCTTTCTTAACCTCTTAAATTTCATGACATGACACAAGTACATTCCCGCATTTAATAAATCGCATACCATCATGTTTATATGTTAAAAATGCAGCAGATGGTCTATTCAATGTGTAACTCCCTCTTTTCTTAACACCTTGAAAAAGGTCAAAATAATAATCTTGAGGTCAAATAAAATAGACTTGTTTCTCATATAATATTCATCAAATTCAACCTTCCTGGGAATTGGCAGTTCATCCCTGCCGTTTATCTGTGCCCAGCCGGTCAACCCGGGAATAATTTTATGTATTCCTCTCATGGTTCTTAACTCAATCAGATCCTGCTGATTGAATAGAGCAGGCCTTGGCCCCACAAAACTCATGTCACCATTTAATATGCTCCAAAGCTGCGGGATTTCATCAAGACTTACCTTTCTTAGAAATGAACCGATCCGTGTAAGATACAAATCCGGATCATCAAGCATATGGGTTGCAACTGCAGGGGTATTTATCTTCATGGTTCTGAATTTAGGCATTTTGAATATGGTATTGTTTATCCCGACCCTGTCAGACCAGTATAGGACTGGACCGGGGGAAGTTAATTTGATTAGAATTGCTATGAAAATCATGGGTACCGCTAGAATGACAAGTAATAAAAATGAAACTATCATATCAAAACATCTTTTGACCATTTCCTTATTTCCTTTTACTCAATTCTTCAACAATTTCTTTCATCCCTTTATCAAGAGTATATTGCGAAGTAAATCCAAGTTCTGAATGAATAAGATCCCCTTTAACAGCCATATCTTCAGTATACTTGTCTATAGTCGATCTTGTAATCGGAGGCCTTAACCCGACAAGTTTCAACACATCTTCAATTAAGCCAGCTAACAGCCTGACAGGTTTTTCCGGCAGACTGAATTGGGGAGTTCTCTTTTGTGAAGCCTTGCACATTGATTCTATGATTTCATTAATCGTATGAAAACCGCCATCAGTAACATTGTAAACCTTTCCACAGGCTTTTTCCTGGCTAAGTGCCAGCATAACCGCCTCGGCAATATCCTTATCATAAATCATGGTCCGTCTGTTAAAACCTTTACCGATGGGAATAAATCGTCCTGATGAAACAGCCGATAAAAGTTTATTATAATTCCCCTTCATGTTTGAGCCGAAAACAGCGGCATTTCGTAATACTGTTCCTATGGACCTACCGTCTGATGAGACAGCTTCTAAAATTACTTTTTCAGCAATCAATTTTGTCCGGGCATAAAAGGTCTCAGGTTTCGGAACAGAATTCTCAGACAATATTTCGCCTTTTGAATCCCCATAAACAGCAATCGTACTGAAAAAAATTATCTGTCTTACATTTGATAAAATGGATGCTTTTACCACATTTACTGTTCCTCCCACGTTTACATCCTCATACCTCTTTCTCATATGCTCAGGCGGGTCAACGATGTGAAGAAGAGCGGCCATGTGGATTACAGCATCAATTCCTTTCATCGCAGAAGCAACGGCATCGAAATCAGTTATATTTCCATTTACTATTTCAATATCACCATCAACAAAATCTTCTGCTGGAGGATCGAGGGAAAATGTCCTTACATAATAACCTTCCATCAACAGTCTCTTAACTATACAAGGGCCAAGAGCGCCTGTAGCGCCTGTTACAAGAATCTTCATTTATGATCGCTCACAGAATTCAAAATATTCATATAATTGGCCGCAAGCACTTTCCGGTCATAATTCTTTATTACAAAAGCCCTGCCTGCTTTGCCCATTTCCCTGCGTTTACTTTTTTCCAGTGATTTCATCTCTAATATAGAGTCGGCAATAGCCGATGCATCTCCCGGATTTACAGAAAATCCGCATCTGCTTCTTTTTATGATTGCCTTTCCTTCACCTTCAAGAGATGCAATTACAGGCGTTTCACATGCCATTATTTCAAACATCTTTGAAGGAATGGTCTCCTGGAAGATTGCTACCGGTGCCAGCGGTACCAGACAAACATCACAGAAATTATAAAATGCACGTGTATTTTCCTTACTTATAGGCGGGGAAATGGAAACATTTTCGAGATTCAATTTATTACACCTCTCGACAATATTTCTCTTATCAGGCCCGTCTCCTATTAAAATAAATTTTATTGATGCATCCTTTTCCTGAAGTATTGCAGCAGCATCAACAACATGGCTCAAAGACTGACCGGCACCGAAGTTACCAATATAGCCGACAATAAAATCTTCCTTTTTTGAAGTAATGTCATTAATAGGTGCTGGCGCATCTTCGTGAAAATATAAATCAAGATTGACTCCATTCGGGACAAGTCCAATTCGATCCCCTGGAACACCTTTTTTTTGAATACGGCTTCTAAAAGATTCCGTTACGACAACAACATAATCAGCACTTTTCAATAAATATCTTTCCAGAGCAAAAAGACAATCGGTTATAATCGATTTCTTTTTCAACATTCCCATACCCACAAGATAATCGGGCCAAAGATCCCTGACTTCCAATATTAAAGGAATATCCTTTAAAAAGCTGATCATGGCACCGGATATATGCGGAAAGAAAGGTGGTGAACTGGCAATCAGAACATCGACTTTCTGCATTTTCAACATGGCATGGAAAAAACTCGAAAGCATAAAAGAGAAGTTGTTCAGTATGGTACGTGAAAAACCATGTTTCGGACTTGCATAAAGCCAGGATCTTAACACCTTTATGCCTTGCCAGTTTTCCTCAATAAAATATTTCCCTTTATATTCAGGTGAAATATATCCTACCGGTCTGTTAGGCATTCCTGTAATCACAACAACCTCAAAACCTTGAGCAATCCATTGTAATGCCATCTCAGTTACCCTTGCAGGTCCAGCTCCGACTTCAGGTGGAAATTGTTGAACAAGATATCCGATTTTAAGATTTTTTTTCATGTTTTCTATAAATTACCTTTCATAATTTTATATCCAAACTCTTTGCAGGAATTACTTTTTATGATCATTTCAACGGTAATGGTTTTATCGGCTATTCCGAACTCAGGACAATACCAGCCTTGGAGCGGCTCTTCAGATCCATGATAAAAATCAATTTCATCTATTCCAAAAGGAATGATTTTAAACTTATTTTCTCCGGCCTTTACATTTATTGAATAATTGTCAGAATCAATGATGCAATCCGGGTGGAAATGTATATAACTTTTCAATTCCTTTCCTGGAGATCCTTGCACTTTGTCAGTTATTATCCAGGAATTTTCATTCCTCGAAACCATTCTATGATGAAGAGTTTTTTTATCATGAAAGGGAGTATATGAACCATTGAATCGATACGTGTTTTTTTCTTCATTTTGCCATACTTCTTTTATATCAGCCCGCCTCGCCATTCTGAACACACCCCATATTTCTGATTGATCCTTTCCTCCAATAGTGACTGTGTTGTGAGCCCTTGTGCTCCTGACATATTCTCTCAGCGAATCGTTTTCGTAACTGCTCACGCCTGAATCAACAATTAATTGATGCCCGTTAAGATCAAGCTCGAAACTGAATATGTCACAATGTGCATGACCAGGTTGATGTGATGGCCCCGGATTTCCGCAACTGATAATGAACCTTTCTCCTGTCGAATCATCCCTCCACCCGCAATATCCTGCATCAGGAAGAGACCAGATTCTGCTTGAAGATTTGTCTTCATGATAACTGAGGATATCTTCTGCAATTTTTTTTATACTTGAAAAAGGTGGCGCGATACCGTTTGCAGAGTCATTATAGAGATGAAGTGAATCATCTTTTCTAGTGAGGAAACTTAAAGCATAGGCCATTTTTTTTATACAATCTGATATCTCTGATGGAACAGTATATCCGAATTTAACAAGCATAATTGCAGTTTCAAGAAGATCATTCAAAATAATTGACTGATACATCGGAGTTCTTTCGAAATGAAATCCATCAGGAAAAATCTGCTCGATCAATTGTTCTTTTAATATTTTCATGCCTTTTTCAAACAGTTTATCTGCATCTTTACCTGAAAAGAATAAACCTGCAAAAATAAGAGCTTGAGCGTTTGCCAGGATATGATTACCAAGAATATGCCATTCAAGTTTCTCTTTAAGATATAATACTTGAAGGAATAAGCTTTTTTCTGCCTTTTCACTTAAGCTGTTCCCGGACAATTGCCAGAGTATCCAGTTTACTATTCTTCTTGACAATGGATACGGCTCCCAGCCGTTACCCGAAAAAGGTGGGTTTTCATCAATCCATTTATCGATAAGATCTTTATGCCACGATAACCTTTTTCCGAAATCTTCGGCTCTTAAATCATCAAAATAATGAAGATTATACAGCCAGAGCTTTTCATACTCAGGATTATTCCAGTCATACTCTGATCTGATCTTGTTCTCTTTGTTAAGAAATCTGAATGTATCAGGGGCAAGCATGCTCTGTTTTTTAGAAAATGGCGGCAGAATATTATTTTCAAAATGCCTTATGCCGAAATATGCAGGTTTGGGCTTAGGTTTTCTCAGGTTGAACCATATTCTTCCGAAAACCTGGGAGGGTTTTAAGTATCTGATCGTATTTATATATAACAGGATCCTGTTCAGATGTTTATCAGTCAATGTCTGTCTTCCTGAAACCCCTTGCAGACTCAACTGCATCAAAGCTTCTTGCTGTAACGTTTGCAAGTGTATCAAAGGGAACAAGTGGCAAACCGCCCTTTTCGACACTTCTGATAAAAGATTCAATTTCAGAATTATGCCCTTTATCCTGCCTGAGCGTTCTAAAGGTCCTGAATGACTTAAAACCATAGCCTTTTGTCACCCTGAAGTTTTCCATCCTTATCACCCGACAATCGCTGAAAATCTCAAGCATCTCTTTCGGATAACTTTTTGAGCCGTTTGAGAAATAATTGACCGTTCCGATTGAACCATCTTCAAAGGTGAGTGATATGATCATCTTGTCATCTTTCACCTGTTCATTTCCGCCGGCCATGATAGCCCTGACACTTTCAATCGGGCTGCCAGCAATGAATGAAAACAGGTCCATGAAATGACAGCCCTCGCCTATTATCCTGCCGCCCCCGCGCAGCGGGTCCTGTATCCAGTGATCAGCCGGTATTGCTCCTGCATTGACAGTCATACTCATACATAGCGGCCCTTTTCTTCCTTTCAGGGCATTCACGATTTTTTGAGTATGCGGGCTGAATCTTCTGTTGAATCCGACCATCAGATGAAGTTCAGGGTTTCTCATTACCGCTTCTTTTACTTCGGCGAGACCCTCCCTGCTGATTGCAAGGGGTTTTTCAACGAATACATTCTTTCCTGCGTTAAGGGCTTCGCAAACAAAACCTGAATGAAGGTGATGGCCTACAACGATAAACACAGTGTTTATTTCCGGATTACCAAGAATATACCTGTAATCAGAAACCGCTCTTGAAGAATTGAATTTCCGTGCTGCATGATTAGCGCTCACACTGTTCAGGTCGGCAATCAGACGTACATCCGCATCGGCCGAGATAAGAGCCGGAATCAGAATAGACTTTGCAAAACCGCCGGCACCGATAATACCGATTTTTGCCTTGCCCACAGCCTTTTTGGGAGATGAGCTTCCGATATCATTCCTGATTTCAGAAACCTTCCGATATTCCACACTTTCAGAAGACTTTTCTGGCAGATTTTTTGACGTGTTTTGAGGGTATCTGATTACAATACCAAGTGAATCCTTTTCATGCAGTATCCTGTCATATTCATCTGCAATATTTTCAAAATCTATCCTTTCACTTATAAGACTTTCGATATCCAGTGAACCATTTGAAATGGCTTCGAGAACGGCCTCCATATTGCGCTGCTCTGTCCAGCGGACATACCCGAACGGATAATCATGCCCCGAGAGCTCATATGACTCGTCATATCTTCCGGGTCCGTACGAACATGAAACCTGGAAGGATATCTCCTTTTCATAAAAGTCGCTGCGCAGCAGGTTAAGGTCAACCACACCCAGAAGAACTATCCTGGCCCTCTTCCTGCAGGATTGAGCAGCCTGATGGATAATGTCATCACCCTTGGCGGATGCCGCTATGATTACGCCATCAACCCCTCTTCCCGATGAGATTTCGGATGCTGCCGCAACAGGGTCATTAACAGACGCATTGACAACCTGCGCTCCGAACTTTTTTGCCAGTTCAAGCTTTTTTTCATTCATGTCCACTGCCAGTACACTGCAGCCGTTAGCCCTTAGAAGCTGCACAGTTAAGAGACCGACAAGACCGAGTCCGAAAACAATGAATTTTTCGCCCAGGTCCGGTCTGGCAAGCCTTATGCTCTGAAGCGCTATGCTCCCGAGGACAGTAAATGAAGCGTGCTCAAGTGAAACATTATAAGGGACCTTCACGCAGAGATTTCGCGGCACGCATACGATTTCGGCATGCGCCCCGTTGGAGACAACCCTGTCTCCGGGAACAATGTCTTTTATTCCGGGACCGACCTCCAGCACCACACCTGCATTACAGTATCCCAGAGGCATAGGCTCATCAAGTTTGTTGAAAACAGCATCTACAGTCGCCAGTACCCCATCGGTCTGCATTTTCTCCAGAACCTGCTTCACCTTTTCGGGCTGCTGTCTGGCTTTTGCGATCCAGCCTGCTTTCCCGAAATCCAGGAGCATACGTTCCGTCCCGGCAGACACAAGGCTGTTGGTCGTTGCAATCAATATATGTCCGGGTCGCACAACAGGAACAGGAACTTCTACAATCTCAGTCCCGCCGTTCTTTATATTCTGAAGTATCTGTTTCATAGTTCCTCTTACTATGCAGTTTGTCATTTCTTTTCTCAAATTGCATAAACCATCGTTGATGACTCAACTCCCCGCCGAATAAGAAAAAGTCTGTTGAAGCGCTCAGTAACTACTGGTTTCTGGTGCCATATCAATAGATCAGAACCATCTTCATCTTTTCAACGAAACTGCTGAAAGACACGGCTTCAATACCCCTTCTCAACAACTGATCCGATTTTGTCAGGCATGCAACCATACCCTTGTCATTTGCTTTCTGCGGATACAGTTTCCAAAATCTTTCAATTCCATCAGACATTTTTTTCACAGGAGTTCCTGACAGTTTAATCTCAACCGGAATCAGCAGATCATAGGAAAGCTCTATCAGCAGATCAACCTCGAGATCATTATTGGTCCTTAAATAAAACATGTTTGGCCGCTGTCCTCTTTCAGAAAAAATCTTCAACAACTCCTGGACACAAAAGTTCTCAAATAAAGCACCGGCCATAGGCCCCTGCAACAAATGGTCTCTGTCTTTAATGCCTGTCAGATAGCAGACAAGTCCGCAATCCGTAAAATAAATCTTCGGCGACTTGACAATCCTTTTCCCCAGATTATCATAAAATGGCTGAAGCAGATAAATGAGCCTGCCTGCTTCAAGCACTGATATCCAATTTCTGATAGTGGAAACGCTAATTCCAATTTCCCTCGCAAGCACGGACATATTGAGTGCCTGAGAGCATCTGACAGCAAGCAGCTGCAAGAATCGCTGAAAATCCCTCAAATTGCCGATGTTATATAAAGACCGGACATCCCTTTCAATATAGGTCTGAAGATACGAACCATACCATGCCGTTCTGCTGATTGATTCATCAGTAGCAAGTTCAGGCCATGACCCGCTCAGGCATGCCCCGACAAAGGCATCTAAATCGTCCCGGATATCTTGACATTTTTTTCTTTCATCAACAGAAAACGGAAGCAAATCAAGCAGAGCTACGCGTCCCGCAAGAGAATCTCCAAGGTTTTTTATCATCGAAAACTGCTGCGAACCCGTGAATACATAATAACCCTTTGACTGTCTTTCACTATCAATCCTCATTTTAATATATGAGAGAATGGATGGTGCATACTGTATTTCATCTACTATTATCTTTTTCCCCAGACCATCAAACAGCATGCTGGGATCTGATAATGCCTGCTCCCTGACCAACGGATCATCCAGAGATATGTATTTGAAATCTACGAGCAAATTCTTTAAGAGTGTTGATTTTCCGGATTGCCTTGGACCTGTAACTGCAACGCTGGAGAACGATTCGACAAGCTCAAGTAATACCTTCTCTATTTGCCTGTGTATATAATTCATATTTGATTACTAGCACTTATATTTATATAATACAATTTTAATCTACCATTTCATTTTTGTATTGGATCACCGTTGTCGTTCGTTGATAGCTTAATATTTTAAAATTCTTTTTCTTTCCTCATCGCTGATATAATTAATCAATACGGCACGGTAAATGCCTTTGAAAACAAAAAGACTTCCCGCAGCAGCTCCGATAATACCAAACTTTTGAATCAGGCCTTCAATATCTTTTATTGAACCGGCGCCGCCCAGGACCGTCATGGGCAAATCGATTGCCTTGTAAACCTGGGAAACAAGCTCGATGTCATATCCCTTCATCATGCCGTCTTGATCAATAGAGTTTATAACCACTTCACCCGCACCGAGCGCTTCGACCTCTTTTGCAAATTCAACGGGATGCTTTCCGGTAGCCTTCTGGCCATTATGTGTGAATATCTCATAACGGCCAAGGAGTCCTTTCTTCTTGACATCCATAACTACAACAACGCTCTGGCCCCCTACCTGTGAGGCAGCGTCAAAGATCAGATCAGGAGTATGAATAGCGGCTGAGCTGATGGCTACTTTTTCGACTCCCAGACCGATAATCTTCTTTATCTGTTCGACAGTTTTCACGCCACCGCCGTAGCATAAAGGCATACGGCATTCGGCAGCCAGATTCCTGATTAAAGTATAATCAGGTTCCCTTCCTTGAACAGTAGCGTCGATATCGAGCACAACCAGTTCATCGACTTCCTTTTCATTATATATGCGGACAGCGTTAATCGGGTCACCGACATATTTCGGATTGTCGAACTTAACCGTTTTGACCAGCCCCTTATTCTTGACAAGCAGACATGGAATTATTCTGGGTCGCAGCATCTTTTAAGACTCTCAGAAATTAAGAATATAAGAAGATTAGAGGTCATGGGATTAATTAGAAACAGAACTTGTTTGAGTTCATTTCCATTGAGTTCAACATTGCTATTATCTCTTCGTATTCACCGTCAAGCTCAGAATAGGCATCCTGGTTTATATATTTACAGGCAACGGAAATCTCAAGCCAGCATTGAGTCTCTGAAGCTTCCTGCATAGAATCCGTTATTTTATTCTTGAACACAGCTTCGTATTTCCTTTTTCGCCAACCTTCTGCAAGGTTTGAACATACTGAACGAGATGAGCGTCGGATCTGATCAATAAGTGAATAGCGTTCTTCCATAGGAAAAGTTTTTGTGATTTCGAAAATTTTCATTCCAGCATCAAATGCCCGCTGATATACAATTAAATCACGAAAATGTTTTATATCTCGTTTTATCTCCACCATAAATTCTCCACTTAATTAATATCATTCTAATTTTCAAATCTTCTCAACTTCTAATCTTCTTTGTCATTGTATCTTTTGTATTTTTCTAATCCTCTCAACCTCTTATCTTCCCGCCTTTCTCTTCATTCCTTACTTTTCACAGCTCACATCTCAGCAAAATTTTTCAAAAGCCTGATACCCCAGTGATGGCTCTTTTCCGGATGGAACTGGACGCCAAAGACGTTTTCAGAGCGTACGGCGCTTGCAAAAACGCCGCTATAATCAGTTTCAGCAAGAATATTATCATCATTTAAAGGATGGAAATAATATGAATGAAGAAAATAAAAGCGGGCATCCTTCTCAAGGCCTCTGAAAAGGCAGTCACCATTTTTGGGAACAACATCATTCCAGCCCATATGAGGCAACGACAGCCTTCCCTCTCTTATCTTCTCAACATCTGACTTTCTCAGCTTCCCGCCTTCCTCCTCACTCCTCACTCCTATCTCCTTACTTCTTACTACCTCCTCCTCACTCTTCGCTACTGACTCCTTACTGAACTTACACACTTGAGCATCGATCCAGCTCAAACCTGGCAATGAACCTTCTTCACTGTTTCGGGCCATTATCTGCATACCAACGCAGATTCCCAGAACAGGTATTTTCCTTTTAACCACGAGCTCATCAAGAACATCTCTCATTCCAGATTCATTCAGGAGAGACATGGCCCAGTCAAAGGCGCCGACACCGGGAAGAATAATCCGGTCTGCCGTTAACAGATCCTCCGGCAAAGAGGCAACGGCATAATCGATATTCAATCTCTTATATATATTTGCAAAAGCCTGGACGTTCCCAAGTCCGTAATTTACAATTGTTATCAACGCTTGCCGCCCAGGGTAAGCCCCAGAAGTCTCATTGCTTTTGCCCCGGCATTATAAATCATTTCCTGTGACTTATAATCCTTGTACGATTTGTTCGGTGAATCAAAATAGCCTTGCAGTTCTTCTATGGTTATTCCGAGCTTTGTCGCCACATATTCAAAATCCTGCATGATAGTTTCCTCATCATAAGGAGGCCGCGACAAATTCTCCAGGGCCTCTTCACGCGTCATCTGATCAGTCAGAATAAGGCTGGAATATTGCACCTTTCTTGTGTCGTATCCGAATTTCTTAAAGAGCCAGTAGCCTTCATAAAATTTGGTGAACCTTGATTCGAAATGCTTCTGGGGATAAGGCTGCCAGCCGAATTCATCTTCCAGAAGCTTCATGGCCTCTTTCTTGTTATATGGAATGTAATTAAGAGGCGTCACCACCTGGATTCCCTTGATATACCTGAGATAAACCTTATGGCGCAGAATCGTCGTCAAAGGAAAATTTTTAAGCGGACTTGTTCCGAATTTCCTGTGAATATCCTTCAGTTGAATCGAATCGGACTGGTAGTACATCCACTCAATCGGATTTCTTATGCATTCAGTGGAATAGTTGGCCCCGGTCAATATGTATTTGACCTTATATTTTTCAGCAAATCTGTACATCATTGCAAAGAACGCATGGTCCTGCGGTGTATCTATATGAGCGACACCCGATTTGAAAAAGGCCAGCTGGAGGTCTTTCATTTCCTCCCAGTCAATCACTTCGGTGTACAGGTCAAGCCCAAGCTTATCGATCAGCTTCTCTATGTTGTTTACAGCCACCTGTGAATTCCAGCCTGCATCAACATGGAAAACCAGAGGCCTGAGATTGAATTTTTCTTTTGCCACATATGTAAGGTACGAGCTGTCTATGCCCCCGCTCATGCCGATTATGCAGTTAAAATCCTTGCCGGCACCTGCTTTCCTGATCCCCTCAACGATCTTTTCCAGCTCTTCTCTGCCCTTCTCATCAGTATGCCAGTTCGGCAGGATTTCCTTATAAAAAGTATTGCAGTGATCACACATGCCATTCTGATCAAATGTGATCATGGAATCAGTAGTATCCATCACACAGTTTGTGCATATCCGATAAGATTCTTTCATATTTCCTTTAAACTCCCATATGTCTTTGAATATCGTTCTCAGTCAATTTCAGTTTAAATTTACCGCTTTTCGAGTATACAGGTTCCTTCAATATGACGTAATCAAAATCAATATTTACATTTTTTAAATTAAAATAGTTCAGCACTTTTTGAGGTATAATCGGGATATCCTTTTTGAAAGATATGTACAGAGTAGCAACTCCTTTTTTAACCTGGGATATCTGAACATAATCGGCAATGTTAAATATCTCATGATGGCGGCCGAATATTAAAGCCGTTAAAGGTATTTTCTTGCCATATCGATCTTCGATGAAATCCCCCTCTCTGCCTTCTTTGATCTGAAAATAATCCAGAATTCCATAATTATTCTTTTGGGAACCAACCAGATCACCTGTTGAGTATCTGATAAGAGGCATATCAAAATTATGAAAAGACGTTCCACACAAAACACCATCGACATCCTCAGCATACCCGTATGTTACAAATGGTTTATATCTTCCGTCACATTCATTATCATAAGCCAGTATGCACATTTCACTGTGACCGTACCAGGATATGTATTTCAAAGACCAGATATCCCTTAAATAGTTGACCATATATGGAATTGGATATTCAGAACTGAAAAAACAACTCTTTAATCTGGATCTAATAGACTCTTTATCACTGTCATCCAATCCATTCTCCAACTCCCGAAAGAAGTTATAAATCGAGGACGGATATCCCTGGAAAAACTTTACGGGATATTCATTAAATATCTTTTTGATTTCCGATATTTCTGTTCCGGCATTTTTATACGGATTAATTTTAATCTCATTATGGACTGCATTATATTTATACAGCTTTTCTCCCAGGTCTTTACCGAGCATTGTAACCATAAGATCGGTGTGTTTATAACCTCGCAATCCCCAGATATAGTGCATATGCGCCCACTCACGAGCCCAGGCACTTCGATCCAGATAAAAACTGAGAGGTTCGCCTGATGTGCCTCCAGTGTTGACAAGCGTTGCCCCTGTTGATTGTTTTGCATACTCACGTACTTGTGGTTTGGTAATTACCGGTAATTGCTCAAAATCTTGCAGCTTATTTATCACTACAGGCATACGCCCATATAACATTTTGTAGAAAGGAATGTTTCTTTGGGCATATTGAACTATCTGATTCAATCGCTCTATTATATATGCATACCTCTTTTCCGGTCCTGCATGTTCATAATGATATGCAAGTTTACTGAAATCGGTATACTGATTACCCAATCGATATTTATAAGGGATATGTGAAGTCCATTTCCCTAAAGAATAGGGGATGCGCTCTGCAACATTCTTAAGTCTCAATTTCAGATCCATATCAATTTTTCATGGTATTCATACTAGTATCCGATTAAGTTTAATGAAACTTTATTCGGGTTCAGCAGCCATGTTATTTCACCTTATACCTGTTCCCAGTATACCTGATCGCACAGTATGAAAGTAATATCTCAGATTCATTGGAA
>CAYNVT010000040.1:0-14519 GCA_964400685.1 uncultured Bacteriovoracaceae bacterium
GCTGAGTGCCCCTCCTGCATCGATTGAAAACAATGCCAGGAGCCGTTTGATTCCGGGGGCCTCAAGGTCGAGTGTCCCTTCGATCTCATGTGAGTCTGTTTTAACAGTCCCCTGAGCTGTAAGCCTGGACCCTGCAGCTGAGACAGTCACGGGGTTGAGTGAAATCGTTTTGCCCCGGTATTTACCGTAACCTGTAAAATTAAGGTCGGTTTTTTTGAGTTTGCCGGTGGAAAAACCTGCGACCCATGTTTTGCCGGATATATCCGCGTCAAGGGTTACAGGCTTAACCCCATGACCTTTGATCTTGAGATCGGCCACCAGAGTGCCACGCACGGTACCGGTCAGATCTGAGAGCCGGATACCCTCGGATGCAATTGCCAGATCATAGGCGATTGCATCCCAGTTACTGCCTGCTTCGAAATATGAGTCAGGAAAGACCTGGCTTAAGTCGATGTCACCCTTTATCAGGACCAGTCCCGGAGAGAAATCGAATCTGGCTGAGGTGCAGTTCAACCTCCTGTCGTTCAGCGTGCCTGAGAATGAAATTGCCCCTGTCCTGGGCCACCCGGATTTTGCAGGAATTTTATCGGATAGGACAGGCAACTTCCCGCTGTAATTGATGTCACCGTCAACTGACGGGTTGTCGTATACGTCCTTTGCCTTAAGTGAAGCGGAAAGCCTGCCGTCAAACGATGCAGGCAGTCTGAGACCTTTATTGAAATCTTTCATGTCGGCATCTAGGTCCAGAGAGGCATCAATGACAGGCTGACCCGAAAGATCCGATACCACCCCGGACAGGTTCACGCTGGAAGAGTTTTTCCGCATCGATATCCTGATGTCATTGATTCTATCGTTTATGATGGAACCGGAAACGGAGCCGGCGTCAAAGACTGCCTCACGGCCTGACAGATTGAAAACAGTGCGGGCAAAGGGTATGTCAATATTAAGAAGCACATCCCCGGCAAAGGCGGCTGACAGGTTCAGTCTGGCACCCTGCATGCGCACCGGCTCGTTTTTATCCTTGAGGCGAATGGCAAATATACCGTCTGAAGCATACAGATTGTTGATAAACACATTAAGATTGCTCTTAGGAGAGTTTTTTTCCTTGAAGGCGTTCACTATATTGAGCTGGCCGTCGGCCTCGATTGCCAGGGTAACCTCCGGACGCTCGAGACATATGACCTTGAATACAAGTCTGCTTTTCAGAAGTTCCGGGAGATTAAATGAAACTGTAGCCAGTTCAGATTTGAGAATTATCTTATTGTCAGGACCGGAAAGAACAGCTTCGCGTATTTCTGCGGTCTGTTTGAAAAGTGATATCGATATAAGGCTGCCGCTTATCTTGCCGGGGATGAGGCCATTGATGACGGTCATCAAACGCTGTGCCCCGGGTCCGGTGGAAAGATACAGGTGTATGCCTACAGGTATCGTGAAAAAGAGAATAATGACAATGCCTAGGCATACGGCAGCCCGCTTGATATATCTGCGCATCAGCCGCTGCACTCCTCTTGCGTATTTGCATAATGCCTGAAAAACATGTTTATTAACTAGCACAAAACAGAGGTTGACCCATACAGAAAAGCTGTTTTCAGGGTCCACCCGGCAAGCTGATGTGAGTTAATTGAGTACAGGTAAAAGCTTACGTCTTTTTCTTTTTAGGTTTGTCCCTGTTTGTCCGCTGATCGGGTTTTGCCATGCTTATCATGGGCTTGCCTTTTTTCTGTCTGAATCTGTTCTGGATGATATCAGCTTCATTATGGGGAACATTGACAAAAGAAAAGTTGTCGAACATCTGGATATCCTGGAAAAGCTTATCCCTTATTCCTGTTTTATCCGATATCATTCTGATAAGCTTCTGCGGATTAAGCCCGTGCAAACGGCCCTGCGCAACAAAGAGCCGTACATTTTTCCTTCCTGCCGGTGCAGCAGGCTTGAATTCCGCGATCGTCTTATACCTGTCAGGATCAAGTACATCGGAAAAGGCGTATTTCAGGCATGATGCCAGGACTTGAGCGGGATCATGGTCTTTCATGAGCTCTTCTGCAAATCTGATGTAATGTGCTGAAGCGCCTTTGCCTGACATTGTATCTTCGATAACCTGTCTGATTCCTGATGCCCTTGCTGCAATAACCTCATCAACGGTTGGGATGTGTCCTTTTTTGATGCTGCCGCCGCCTGCGTGGCGGATTATTTCAAGCGCCCTGCGCTCTCTCGGCTCGATAAAGGTTATGGCGATGCCTTCTTTTCCTGCCCTGCCTGTACGGCCGATTCTGTGGACGTATGAATCGGCATCCTGCGGGATATGGTAGTTTATGACATGGGTGAGATCCCTTACGTCGATGCCTCGCGCTGCCACGTCGGTCGCTACAAGTATGGTGATTTCCCTGTTTCTGAAACGGTGCATAATCTTTTCGCGCATGTTCTGGTCGATATCACCGTGAATGCCTGCCGTCCTGTAACCCCTGGCTTCCAGGCCATCGGCAAGTCCCGAGGTTTCAATCCTCGTACGGCAGAAAACAAGGCCGTAGAAGTCAGGATTGACATCGATAATGCGGCAGAGGAGCTCCAGCTTGTCATCTTCCCTGACATCATAATAAATCTGTTTTGTGAGAGCGGGAGTTTTTACGGCCTCACCGATTGCGATGGACCTGGGGTTTGACATGAATTTTTTCGCAATCGATACAACCTGCCTGGGCATTGTCGCCGAAAAAAGGAGTGTGCGCCTTTCGGCCGGGCATTGAGATATTATGGATTCTATATCTTCAATAAAACCCATATCGAGCATTTCGTCGGCTTCATCGAGAATAAGATATTCGATGCCGTCAAGTTTCAGTGATCCTCTTCTCAGGTGGTCGAGTATCCTTCCGGGAGTGCCGACAACGATATCGGCTCCATCCCTCAGTCCGTTGAGCTGTGGTACGAATGACTGTCCTCCGTATACGGCAAGGGTTTTGGCCTTTCTGCCCCTGCAAAGCGATTTCATTTCCCCGGCGACCTGTATAGCGAGTTCTCTTGTCGGAGCCATGACAAGCACTTTTGTCCGGCCGTCAAACGATTTTATGGATTCAATTACCGGTATGCCGAATGCGGCCGTTTTGCCGGTTCCTGTCTGGGCCTGAACGGTCAGGTCATAATTTTCAGAAAGGAGGACAGGTATGATTTCAGCCTGAACAGGCGTAGGTTCGGTAAAATTTTTACGTTTAAGGGCTGCCAGCATTGTTTCCGACAGACCCATGTTTATGAACTTTTCCAACTGGTTACCTCTTTGTCGAGCTGTATTTTTTTATGTCTCGATGGCACTCAAAGGTCTTGTCAATGATACCTTTAATGATGTCGTCAAGAATTACCTGGGGCGCTTATAACCTATTTCATAAAAATTACCAGATAAATAATAAAGCATATAAAATGATGCTGTTTAATATAAAATAAAACTGTTATAAAATAATTCATAATTATTAAGCATATAAGCTGCTAATTCAAAGGAGCGGAAATGAGGGAAATTGGCGCAATTGCCGGATACCTTGTGTTCTGGTTTTTCAGCAAAATGGTGCTCGGCATACAAAGCGGGGCTGTTACGCTTCTTTTATCGCTTTTGTTCGCATTTGTTGTGTATGCATTGATTGCCTATGCGGAAAATGAGGATAAAGATAAAACAGAATGAGAGTTAATGATTATCTATTTGATATAAAATACGTACATAATGGATAAAAAACATTCTCTTCTATACAAACGTTACTCCATATGGCTGGCCGCCCTTATTGTCATTCTGTTGATTACACTGCTTGCCTATGCAGTGTACCGCTCAAGGGAAAAATCAATAATAAACCTTTTCATCTCACAGCAGGAGGTCATTTCAGACCAGGCCGCATCAATGATCGAAGGGACGATTGAAAGGTGTGAAATAAACCTTGGTCACTTAACCTCTTATCTTACCGCTTCGGAGAGACATAATGAGGGTACGGCCGAAGCCATTAAGAAGTTTTACATCAAAGAGCAGGATATTCTAGAGGCAGTCGTGAATGTCGATGGCAATGATGTTGTCACATATGCATATCCGGAAAGCCAGTCTAATAAACTTGCAGGTAGAAAAATTGCCGATCCTGAACTGATGCATGCCCTGAAAATGATTGAAAACGGCAGGTATCTTGGAGGCCTTGAAAAATTCTTTGATTCGAAAAGAAACGAAGATGAATGGCTCAAAATGGCTGTCTGCATGGGAATGCCTGTTTACGGCAAAGATGGAAAATATAACGGTGCGGTTCTAGCCCTGATAAACCCCCGGCTTCTGATAACCCGTTCGATATTGAAAAAGGGATCTCCGATTAACGGAGAATTCTGGCTTGTAGATGATCAGGGCAGGATAGCTTATCAGCCTGATGGAGTTATGATCGGCAAGAATTTTCATGATATGATACCGGACAGGAAAAATGGTTTTGACATATCACCCGGGGTCAAGAAATATTTCATAGAAAACGTAATTATATCTCCGGGAAAAGCTTCGACCAGTATAATATCCTATGCGCCGATACGAATAGGCACATCTACCTGGTTTGCAGTAATGGTCGCACCATATGACGCTGTCCAGAATCCTATTGCCAGCACATCGCGGAACATTATCCTGGGTGCGTTCGGCCTCATCGTTGTTGTAATTGTAACTGCAATATCCATTGCGCAATTAGACGTCAAAAGGCTGCGCTTGAAAGAGAAGCTGAAAAGACTTCAGGAAAGGGAAGAATGGCAGGGCAGGGTATTAAGGGAAAAGATGACTATTGATGGAATCATAGAAGGTTCCCCGGTGCCCACATTCGTAATTGACAAGGACCACAAGGTAATACTCTGGAACCGTGCCTGTACGGAGCTTACCGGATACAGTTCAAAGGTGATGGTCGGCACCGGTAACTTCTTCCGGCCGTTTTATGAGACGAGGCGTCCCCTCATGGCTGATTTCATCATTGACCAGAATATCGAAGATTTCAGCTTGTATTATGGAGGGATCAAGGTAAAAAAATCCGAGTTAATTCAGGGTGCATACGAGTCAATAAAATATTTCAACAACCTCAATGGCAAAGAGCGTCATCTTTATTTCATGGCTGCCCCGATCTATAACGAAAAGGGAGAGATAATCTCGGCTATAGAAACGTTTCTGGATGTTACAAAAGAGGTGGAGCTGACAAGGAGCCTTCAGGAATATGCCGAGTCGCTGCAGAATGAGCTTGGAGAAAACATAAGGCTCAGCAAAGAGACCGAGTATCTCTACAATTATCTGGGGAATATCGTTGAGTCTCTTCCTGACAAGATTTTTGATTTGAGTAAGGACGGGATAATCAATTATGTCAGCAAACAGACAATAATGGGCAGAGATGTCGAGACCGAAATCAAAGGTAAGCATTTTACCGAATTTGTCGAACCGCAACACAGGGATTACATGATCTCGAAGTGGGAAAATGCCCAGAGAGGGATATTTACTCCATATGAACTTGATGTCGTAACCAGGAAGGGTGAGAAGAGGAATCTCCTTATAACGCCGAGGCCCGTAAAGGGAACAGACAGGTATATCCTCGTGCAGAGAGATATAACCGAGTATAAGGAGTTGGAAAAGAAATTTTATGAAAGCCAGAAACTTGCTGCTATCGGTCAGCTGTCGGCTGGTATAGCGCATGAAGTCAGAAATCCACTTTCTTCAATAAAGATGAGCCTTCAGATACTGGAAAAACGATTGCAACCGGAAGGTAATGACCTTCAAAGATTCAAAATCGCACAGAGAGAGGTCGAGCACCTTGAAAAGCTGGTGAGTGACGTTCTTATATATGCAAAGCCGCTTGTCCCGAAAAAAGAACCTTCCGATTTGTACTCTATTGTTGAAAATGCACTGGCAATGGTGGAGAAATCAATCGAAGACAAGGGAATTGAGGTGAGAGAAGATTTTGCAGAAAATCTTAGGGAAATAAATGTCGATGCATCGATGATAACACAATCCCTGATAAATGTTCTGCAGAATGCCGTTGAGGCCATGGAAGACAGGGGCATAATGGTTATTACGCTCAAGGAAGAAAACGGACATGCGGTAATTGAGGTTAAGGACAACGGATGCGGCATTGATGAGAATGATATGCCGCATCTTTTCAATCCTTTCTTTACACTGAAAAATTACGGTACAGGTCTTGGCCTTGCACAGGTGAAAAGAATAATTGACCAGCATGGGGGTGAGATAAAGATACTGAGCAGCAAGGGGGAAGGTACAAGATTTATAATAGTGCTTCCCGAAAACGATAATACATTATGACGGAATACATATTTATTTTATAAGGATATGTAATATGGCGAAGATACTTGTAATAGACGACGACAGATCAATCCGTGAGACACTCGATATGTATCTCAGCGAAGAAGGCTATGACATAGTCACGGCGCCAACCGGGACCGACGGGCTTGCTAAATATGTCGAAACCACACCTGACGTTGTCATACTTGATATAAGACTCCCTGATGTTGATGGTTTCAGGATCCTTGAAGACCTCAAAGAAGAGGACGAAAATCTCAAGGTCATCATGATAACGGCTTTCCATGACATGGAATCTACAATAAGCGCGATGAAGAAGGGCGCCTTTGATTATATCCACAAGCCTATTGACGTTAATGAGCTGGATATTTCAATCAGGAAGGCGCTGCATGCCCTGGAAATGGAAAAAAAGCTCAAGGGATTCGTGGAATCAACCCGGGAATACAAGGTGGGAGACATTATCGGACTGGGTCCCCGCATGAGAGAGATATTCAAGACCATAGGCGTTGTTTCACAAAGCAAGACGCCGGTGCTTATCGAAGGCGAGAGCGGTACGGGAAAAGAGCTCATCGCAAAGGTCATTCATAACAATACAAATCCCAATGAGCCCTTTATCGCCATTAACTGTTCGGCTATTGTTGAAACGCTTCTTGAGTCCGAACTGTTCGGACATGAGAAAGGTTCATTTACCGGTGCCATAAATAGAAAGCCGGGCAAGTTCGAGCTTGCAAGGAACGGCACTGTTTTTTTAGATGAGATCAGCGAAATGTCCTGGAACCTTCAGGCCAAACTCTTGAGGGTGCTTCAGGAAAGGGAGTTTGAAAGGGTTGGCGGCAAGGACACCATAGGTGTAAACGCGAGGATTATCGCCGCAACTAACAAAGACCTGCGCTTGATGATAAAGGACAGGATGTTCAGGGACGACCTTTATTACAGGCTTAATATAGTAAGCATCAAGATCCCGCCTTTGAGAGAGAGGATAGAAGACCTGGAACCTCTCGTTGCATATCTGCTGGCAAAGATAAGCAACGAGCTACATAAACGCATTGTAAAAGTGTCAGACGAGATGATGGAAGTATTCAGGGGATATAGCTGGCCCGGAAATATCAGGGAGCTTGAAAACCTTCTTGTCAGGGCGGCTGTTGTAGCAAAAGGGCAGGTGCTCATAAAATCGGATTTTCCAAACCTCAATGATGAAGGAAATATCGAAAAGGCCTCTGAACAGACCCAGGAGTATGCCCGGGATGCCTCAGGCAGATATATGACCCTTGACGAAATAGAAGAACGTCATATCAGAAGGATATTAAACGAAACCAAGAAAAACAAAGGCGAGATATGCGATATGCTGGGGATATCCAGACCGACATTTGAGCGTAAACTTGAAAAATATGGCATCACGTACGAGCGCGAATGATTTGAATTTTTTATACCAGTCATAACAATAATTAAACGTTTCATTTAATGTTTTGAACATTTATTTAAAGAAACAAAGCCTTTTAAAATCTCCTGAAAAAATCAGCAATTCATTATTTACCTATTAAAAACTAAAGATATCAATAGGTTATAATAATATTCACAAAATATCGAAAGTTGGCACGTTTCTTCCTATAGAAATTGGTAATTAAGCAAAAAAAGTGGGAGGGTTAAGACAATGAAAAAAACAATCCAGACCTTGATCGTATCATTCTTCGTAGTTCTTATTACCGCATCTTTTGCATTTGCGGCAAATGCAGTAACCGGCAGCGGAAGCTTCCCGTATTTCAATCTGGGATGTCTAATCATGGGCGGGCTCACAATAGTATCTCTCAAACACAGATATCCCAAAATGTACCTGAGTGAGGCAATTGGATCATTCGCGCTGTACGCGGTCATGGTTGCACTGTTCACAGCCCCGGTGATCGAATCTGTCAAGACAATCGTAAGCTAAAAGGCAATCCTTAAAGCATGGGCGGGAAAGGTATCCCGTCTCATGCCAGACAGGTCAACGAATAAAGGGGGTAATAATTATGAAAAGCTTATCAAGACAAAGAAAAGATAAAACGACACTAAACAGTATAGTGATGATAAGTGCATGGGGTCTCATAATAGTTATCTCGTCTTTTATTTTCATGTATGTCGGCAGATGGGTAGATGTGAACTTCAATACAGAGCCGGCTTTTATGATAGGAATGTTGTTCCTGGGAATATGCCTCTGCATATTCAGGCTTTATAAGGAAGGGGTTGAAAAGACCCAGAGAATATTCAGGCAGGACAGAATTGTATAGGAATACCATGAACATGATTTTGAAAACCATCAGAGACGGGTTAAGTGGATCAGATTCACAATCTATCTCTGAAAATATAAACATCAAAACGAGTTTTAACCTTTCCATCTCTTTTCCCTGTTCCGGGGGTTGCCGGTTTTAGCTTTTGCTGAAAGCGGCAATTACCCGGAATAGTTTTTTTATTCTCTTCTATTCTTATAACAGGCCTTCTATCTTATGAAATCCAATTATTACGGTTCTGCCAGGGATGCAGGAATTAATTCGAGGGTCTCAGGCATGAGTAATTCAGATGACTCCCAATCCGATATATATGATGAATAATTCATGAACACAATTTTGATTTTGGATATTGAAGGAATATTAAGAAAAAAAAAGGAAATCATTGAAATTCAAAGGTGCCTCTTAACAGTAAAAATTATCAAATTTAATGGGCTTGGCAGTTGCTTGATGTCAAGGGTTTTAATAAAAAACTGTTAACCCTAAGAATTGCAAGGAATCATATCATAACTAATTGAAATGACAGAGCATTGAAAATTCATTTTTATAATTTAACAATCGTTCGCAATCAGGTTTGACGTTTAATTATTCATGGTTCAGTATCGTTAACACATCAAGTCGTTCCACCTTGCCTTTTTTAATTATATTTTAGGGGAGTTAATATTCATGTTCAGTTCTGCGACCATAAGGGGTGTTCTTTTTGACGGTATTGCTCCGTCCGAACAGGCGCTCCTTGATCAGATAGAAATCGAAGAAAATGAGGGTTCTGTTTCTGTTAAGTGTCCGAATCACTTCATTCTGCAACATGTTAAAAGCACCTATACAGACAGGATAAGGAAAGCCTTTGGAAGTGATGTCGAATTCAGCATTTCCGGGAAATCCGCTGAACCCGCGCGAACAACAAAGAAGCCGGTCCAGATGATGCTTCCTGATGCGGCACCTATGGCAGTGGGAGTAAATCCCAAATATACTTTTGAGAATTTTGTTGTGGGAAACTGCAACTCGTTTGCTTTTCAGGCCGCACAGGCTGTCGTGGAAGAAGGGACCAGGTATTCTCCTCTTTATTATTATTCCGATACCGGACTGGGAAAGAGCCACATTGCACATGCGATAGGCAACGGGATAATAGGAAGGAAGAAGGGTGTAAAGGCAAAGTATACGACTGCACAGGAGTTTTCACAGGAATATGTGTATGCAGTAAGAAACGATTGCCTCGATAAATTCAAAAGGACCTACAGGTGCGGGCTGGACCTGCTGTTTATCGATGATGTCCATGTTTTTTCCAGCAAGGAAAAAACCCAGATGGAGGTCTCATCACTGCTCGATGACATCATGGCGCTGGGCACCCAGGTCGTATTTGCAGGATACAGACCACCCGGGACAATCCAGCAGCTTGACAAGGGACTCAAATCAAGGATGTCTTCGGGGCTGATGATACACATCAAATCGCCGGACATTATTACGCGCTCGGCAATCGTCAGGGCAAAGGCCGGCGCCGAAAACATCATAATGCCTGAAGAGGTTGTGGAATTTATAAGCGGTACTGTTATAAGCAATATAAGAGAACTTGAAAGCGCTGTCATGACTGTAATAGCAATGGCGTCGCTTATGAAGCGCGAAATAAATATGGATATTGTGCATGAGGCGCTTGAGGGCACCATCACAAGAAGGACCCGTATAGATATTCCATTTATCATGGAGGTTGTTTCAAAGAATTTCGGCATTGATAAAGATGCCCTTGTGTCGCCTTCACGTAAAAAAGAAATTGCCTATCCCCGGCAGATTGCGATTTACCTCTGCCGTCAGTTAACAAGGGATTCATTGCAAATGATAGGTGAGGCCTTCGGTAGAAAACATTCATCAGTCATTCATACGCTTGAAGTCATGGATGCCCAGTACAGGGATAACCTCAAGACGAAAAAGGAAGTGGATTTTATTATGGAGAAGATAGAAGCGGGCGTCTGATCCCTGAAAGCAGGGCGTAATATATTTGCATCCCTTTAAGACTTTTTTGAATAATTTAATTTATTGAGTTTTTTCCAAAAAAATTATTCCTCAATGCCAGGGACAATAATGTCTGAAATCTAAATAAGAAATCGAATGTTATGATGTAAATAAAAGCTAAAGGAATGTCAATTTTGTCCGATATAAGTATTCAAAAGTATTTTTCTGAAAATATCCCGGGTAAGGAGAAAGAAATGAAAAGCATGCAACATTGTTCAGTAAAAGAATTTGTAAAATACATCTCGATTATGCTTCTTTCTTTTATAGCATTCATGCCGGCATGCGGTGGTGGAGGTGGTGGCAGCGACGGCGGAGCCAGTGATGACCTGGCCATTGTTTCTACAACCCCTGCTGACGGGGCGACTGATGTTGATGTTGCAACAACGGTGCAGCTTGTTTTCAATACCCCGATTGACCCGGCTACTCTGGAGAGTGAAGATGCAGGGTCCTTCGTTGACAGCGAAGGGGAAGGCGTTGATCTGGAATTGACTATAAGCGGCGACGGCAAAACAGTTACTCTTACGCCTCGTGAACCGCTTGACTATAACGAGACATATACGCTTACGCTTTATGCAGGCGTTGTTAAGAACACTTCCGGTAAGGCTCTTGTATCGGATGCCAGCTTCAGCTTCACAACCGAGGCTCAGCCCGAGTCGTTTGGTGTTTCATCAAGAACCCCGGCCTCTGGTGCGACAAATGTTTCCATAAGCACTACGATAGATGTCATCTTTAATATGCCTCTCGATCAGGCAACCGTATCAGCTGCCACTTTCAGTGTCACGCACGGCGGTACACCAGTAGGAGGGAATATCACGTTCCCGACGGCTTATACTGCCAGATTGACGCCAACAACAGAGCTGGGTTACGGGACCATATATACGGTGACGCTTACATCAGGCATACAAAACCAGCTCGGTCAGGCGCTTGCCGGACAGTCCTATAATTTCACGACAGCCCTGGACCCGGATGCGCTTACTGTCGATGATACAACTCCGGATCCGGATGCGACCGGTGTAAATGTTTCGACTTCAGTTGTTGTGTTATTCAATCAGAGTATCGATTGGAATACCGTTAACAATACGACATTCATTGTAAAAGTTCATGGGACTGATGTCCCGATAGGCGGAAATTTAAATACGGACAATCAAACCGTAATATTTACACCGACAGCTCCCGGTCTCAATTATGAAACGCAATATGACGTAACGATAACAACGGGTCTTATGAGTAATGAGGGTCATGCCCTGGCTGCAAACTATAATTTCAGTTTTACCACAGTGGATCAGCCCTTGACCTTCTATGTTGCAAGCAATGTGCCGAACGATGATGCTACTGATGTGTCGGTAAACACACCGATTACCTTAACCTTCAATATGGCTATCAATACAGGCACGGTGGTATATGACAGTTCTTTCAGTGTTTATGAAGAAGGTTCATCATCCCCTGTTGAAGGTGCAATTGCATTTTCCCAGCAGAATACCGTCATGACCTTTACGCCATCGTCGCCGCTTTCAACTGAGACTGACTACACTGTTTACTGGAACTCAGGTATAAAAAGCGCAACAGGCGGGCTTTCCCTGGTCGAAAGGAACTATACATTCACTACTTCAGCCGCCACGCACAACAGCGGAGATCCTGATACGGGATTCGGCACCGGAGGACTTGTAAGGCATGATATCGAAGGTGCCGATTATGCTTCATCGGGGGCTTTATTTTTTATGGCAGACGGTAGTATTATTTTAGGAGGAGAAAGCTCCGTTGGCTCAAATGATGACTTCACCCTTGCTTTAGTTAATGGATCAGGTACTTGGCAAGGATCGGTTTCAACGCATATTGCCGGTAGTGATGAATCAGAAATCAGCAACCTTGATAATCAGGGTGACGACCATCTGATTGCAGCAGGAAACTGGACTGACACCGACAGTGACGAGAGAATTCCTGCTCTAGCCAGATACTCCAGTGGTGTGCTTGATCCAACCTTTGGTACGAACGGGCTGGTTATCGAACCTTTTGCAGACCAGGGTTTGAGGGAATTAAGCGACATGGAAGTACTTGCAGACAACACGATACTGACTACCGGTATATATTTCAGCACCAGTTCTCCCAATTATCACGGCTTCCTCGTCCGCTATACTGAAGACGGCGCTCGTGATGCATCGTTCGGTACGAACGGTCTCGTTACGATAACCTATGGAACACACAATTATGCTTCAAGGTGCTTCGACATCCGCAGCAACGGGAAGATCGTCATAGGCGGCGTATATACTGAAGATATGAACACCTTCTACTATGTGCTCACACAGTATAACGCCGACGGTACGATTGATACTGGTTTCGGGACTAACGGATTTGCAGTTTCCAATATCACCTTTACGAATCCCGATGATATGAGCGGTGATATAATTCTCCAGGCTGACGGAAAGATTGTTATGACAGGAAAGTATTCCGACGGATCAAAGATGGTATTTCTGGTTGCAAGGTTCAACAGCAACGGTTCGATTGATACGTCATTCGGCACTGATGGTATAACCACTACGGAGATCGGCACAGGTGACGCTCAAGCCTGTTCCATCGCTCTTGACAACACCGGCAATATAGTTGTCGCCGGATTGTCAAAGAACGGCACAACCAGCATGCTCGCTCTTGCAAGATATACTTCAGGCGGTATTCTTGACGCTACCTTCGGCACCGGAGGAACAGTAACAATGGATACCGGAATGGGAACATCCAGTTCCAGGAGCATGAAAGTCATGATACAGCCTTGGGACAATAAGATAGTAGTAACTTGCAGGGGCAGTAGTGGTGGTTCAGGACAATTTGCAGTAGCCAGATTCTGGTCGTAAGGCGAACCTGTATATAAAATAATTTGAAAACGGTTCCGGCGGTCTTAAAGAACGCCGGAACCGTTTTCTATTCGGATACCTTAGAGAAGTTTCAGTATCTGTTGCTGAAAACCGGTCAATACATCCTCAATGTTTAACTTCCTGCTGTCAATAATCGTTGAAAACAAGGCCATACCTTCCCAGAAAGCAACCATGGCTATGCTCAGGATATCGATATTGATGTCTAAAGAAGAGGTTTTCTCGATCATGGATGATACGGTTTCAGTCCACTGCGTATAGGTCTGCTGGAGTTTTTTTCTTACATCTTTGTGGTACAGTGCTATTTCCCATATCTCAACGAATATTTTTGAGAGGTTTTTATTAAGGGTAATCCTGTTGTTCACGAATTCAAAGAGCTCCTTTATGAAGTCCTGCCTGGAATAACTAGATGTGTCTTTAGCCTCGAGCCATTCATTGAACTGGGACATATGATAATCCATTATATAATCTATGTAATGCAGAAGAATGCTTTCCTTGCTCTCGAAGTAATAGTGCAGGACTCCATGATTCACGCCTGCAACCATTGCTATATCCTTGATGGAAGTTTTCTCGAATGACTTTTTTTGAAGACACAAGCTAAGCGCTTCGAGAATCTGCTGCCTCCTCTCTTCTTTAACGTTTTTACGCGGCATTACCGGATCCCCTTAACTTTAAGTATATGTTTATAATAAAAAGATATCTTTCAAGCTATTCTAAGGGGAGACAAGCATAACGTCAAGCCGCCTCTTTGTCGTGTCCTTGTTATCTCTTTCATGTAACAGGACATTGACAAGGCTGTAATATATGTTTATTTGTTAGTCAGCTGACTAACAATAAAAGTTATTATTTCAAGAAAATATATTCAGACAATTTAAGGAGGAAACATGAAAGAAGGCTCTTATGTAAGGATGGACAGGCAGGAGAGGGATTACATTCATTATCTTTTCGGTAAGCATATCTCTCACGGACAGGTTCGCTATCTCAGATGTGCACACCTTGATACCCTTGAGAGGAAGAGAAAACATGTAGGTTTTACAGATGCTGAATCGGGAAGATACTTTTATGATGCCTTCAGTTCTGCAGGTTGTTTCAATGTGGGCAGGATGAACCCAG
>CAYNVT010000040.1:14529-32173 GCA_964400685.1 uncultured Bacteriovoracaceae bacterium
CAGAAATTATAATGGTATTGGAAGCCGCACTGCTTGATTATGATATGGGATCATCCGGACTTCTTTCCGAACCCACGGTTGAATTTGCCGAGAAGCTTGCCAGGGTATCACCAGGTGATATGAACCGCGTTGTTTTCTGCGGTACCGGTGCTGATGCCTGTGCCTGTGCAATAAAGCTTGCAAAAGGGGCAACAGGACGCAACGAAATTATCACCATGGTAAAGGCGTATCACGGGCATGAAGGTTTCAGTCTTTCGGGTAACGGAAAGGACTATTACAAAGAGCTGTTTCTTCCACTGATGCCGGGATTCAAACTTGCCCCTTTTAACGATCTCGAAGCCGTTAAAAGGCTTGCATCCAGAAACACAGCCGCAATTGTCCTGGAGCCGGTTCAGGGAGAAGGCGGAATACATGTAGCGACAAAGGAATATATACTCGGTCTGCGCAAGCTCTGCGACGAACTCGGCATAATGCTTATCTTTGACGAGGTTCAGACAGGTATAGGCAGGACCGGCAAACTGTGGTGCTCGGAACATTACGGGATCGTGCCGGATATAATGTTTCTGGCAAAATCCATAAGCGGCGGTTTGTATCCCAACGGTGCGATTGTCTATCGTGACATAGAATTGTTGACAAACTATGTCGACAAGAATCCCATGTTCCATGCGGCATTAAGCGGTGGGACAGATCTTGCCTGTATTGTATCAGGCAAGGTCCTGGACTTCATTATCGGGAACAAGATCAGTGAGAATGCAGCCGCTACCGGGAAACGGTTCAAGGAAGGGCTTGAAAAGTTATGGCGCGATAATCCCAAACTGATCAAAGAGGTAAGGGGGCTCGGCCTTATGATAGGCATGGAGTATAACTATGAATTTGTGGGTGCGCTCATGGCAGAATGTCTGGCTGCCAATGGCATCTGGGCGGCATATTCCGGCAATGCACCGCAGGTCATGCGTTTTCAGCTGCCTATCACAGTTACAATGGATGAAGTCGAAGATCTTCTCAGAAGAATAAACCAGTCCGTGAAGGACATGAGAAAATATCTTATTCCCCTGCTGCCTCTGGCAAAGGTGCCTCTCTTTAGAAAGCTGCTCGATAACCTGCATATTCAGATCGTGGCGTTCAACCTGTTACGGGATATCGAAGAATTTATCACTTTCAAGATATTGAGAAGATCATAAAAAGGAGTGGATGATATGAGTACACCTGAAAAAAACAACAAAGCAGAAAAGGATATGCTTTTCGAAAAAGCTGCCAGGGTCTTTTCATCAGGCATGGTGAATATGATTAATTCACAGGGACTGGGCATTATTGAGGGGAAGCGTGAAGGCTCTTTTGTTTATGACACTGAAGGAAAATCCTATATCGACTGCTATACGTCCGAGGGAACATACAATCTGGGCAGAAAAAATCCGAAACTTACCGCACGACTGAAAAAGGCCATTAATGAAACCGATCAGGGTAACTTCGTAATGCTTTCCGAGGAGAAGGCTCTGTTAGCCAGAAAGATAAGCGAGTTTATACCGGGTCCACTTGAGTGCGTATTGTATGGCGTCACCAGGGGTGAGTCAATGGAGGCGGCATGCAAGCTTGCCAGGGGATTTACCGGGCGCCCGGAACTTGTTACCGTTGAGGGCGGTTCATACGGAGACGGCGGTTTTGCCATATCGCTTTCAGATAGAGACGATAAGAAGGACTTCGGTGCTCTAATTCCCGCAATCAAGGTCGTCCCCTTTGGAGATATCAATGCCGCAAAGGCAGCAGTCGGAAACAAGACAGCCGCCTTCATACTGGAGCCGATACAGGCCGAAAATAATTGCCGAGCAGCAGGGTCTGAATATTTAAGGCAGCTGAGGTCTTTGTGCGATAAGTTCGGCGCCAAACTCATTTTCGATGAAAGCCAGAGCGGGTTCGGCCGTACAGGGAAGAAGTTCGCATTCGAAAACGCTGGCATATATCCTGATATCCTTATAATCGGTGAGGCCATGACAGGCGGCGTATTCCCCATGACAGCAATGGTCTTTACGAACGAACTGAAAAACCTCTTTGATGTCCATCCCCTCATACACCTCTGTACCTTCGGAGGCCACGATGCCGGATGCCATGTCGCCATGGCGGCCCTTGATGAATATGAATATCTGAAACCCTGGGAAAACGCAGCTGCAATTGGAGAGCATCTGATGGATGGTCTGAAAGATATTATTTCCGAGAATAAGGACACTAAGATTTCCGTAAACGGTCAGGGACTTCTCTTGTCAATGGCTTTTGATTCGGAAGATACTGCAAAGACATTCTGCATGAGCGCAATTAAGAAAGGTATCCTGGTAAAACAGGGAAAGGTCGACCGCAGGTCTGTTGTTATAAGGCCTTCATTGACTATAACAGAAGCCGAAAAAGATATGATACTAAAGGGTGTGAAAGAAGCCATAAAAGGCATAGAATAAATTAATAACGATCCTGGTCCCTTTGATGACAGGTCAAAGGGAGCAGGATTCAATTCGACATGAGCAAGAGGAAATCAAGCGTTAAGGCATTAAATTCTGATTCGTACATGCAAAGGTAAGGGTAAAGGCTTATGAGTGAAAAAATAATAGATATGCATACCCATCTGGGCAACATTCTCTATCCCGGAGGAGGGGAGCTGATCGAGAAAAAAGGCCAGAAAAAGGCAATCAAATTCGATATAATCACGATTTCAGAAAAGATGCTTCACTTTGATCTGGGCGATAAGAGAATGGAAAAAGTGCTGTTCGGGAAGTTCATAACCCGGGCCGAAAGGGCAAGAAACCTTACAGCGACAAGAGAGAATATGCGCCGGTCAATGGACGAAAACGGTGTTGTTGCAAGCGCCGTCATGCCGATACCGCCCAATGTTAATTTTTCAGACCTTGCCGAGGCTGCTGAAAAGGATAACGGGATCCTTCCTTTTACAGGTATTGATTTTTCGCAGTCTTCCGATGCCATTGACTCACAGCTTGCAGCAGATGTTAAAGCAGGCGCAAGGGGATTGAAGCTTCATCCAGTTATTCAGAAGGAAAAACTTACAAGCGTAAAAACATTTTCCGCAATAGAATCTTTTATGCATTACAGGCTTCCAGTGCTGTGCCATTGCGGCACGTCATCATACTATCCCAGTGATGAACACTACATGGAAGAACCTTCATACGGCGAAATATTCTATATCAGAAACCTTGCTCGGGCGTTTCCGGGTGTCGGATTCATCATCGGCCATTCCGGACTCTATCAGGTTGAAGACGCATTGAACCTGCTGCATCCCTATCACAATATTTTTATGGAGATATCGTTTCAGAGCCCGAAGATGATTCGCAGGCTGATAAGGGTGTTCGGACCGGACAGGATTCTCTACGGCACGGACTGGCCGTGGGGCGACAGGCTTACCGCAGTAAAATGTGTGCGGAGGGCATGCGGTAATGACAGGCAACTGGCCCGACGCATCCTGTATGAGAACGCAGCGGAACTCTTATGCATTAACTAATGAATTAGTGAAAAGAGAAAAAAACAGGCTTAAAAAAAGTTAAGGTTAAAATCTTAGAAAATAATTAAATTTCATCCTTCGTATCGTTGACATGTTCATTGTTGGGGAGTAAAAGAGAATGAACGTTCGTTCTCTTCAGTTCATGAAAAATACTTTCCTAGGGAAAGAAAACATTTTACGGAGGTTTATTTATGAAAATACTTATTCTTGGCGGTGCAGGCGACATGGCGGTAGATGTCCTTGATGAACTGGGCAAGGAAAAAAAGGTCAAGCTTATAACAATTGCCGACCTGAATCTGGAAAGGGCTAATAAAGAGGCATCAAACAGGGGCAAGCCTTTCACTGCATGCAGACTGGATGTCAATGAAAGCGCAAATGTAATCGAGCTTATGAAGCAGCACGATATAACCTTGGGCTTTGCAGGGCCGTTTTACTTTTTTGAAAAGAAAATAGCTGAAATGGCTATCGAAGCAGGCAAACCCTATGTGTCAATTGCCGATGACTATGAATCCTATCTGGATGTCATAACTCTTGAAGAGAAGGCGAAGGAGAAAGGCGTGCACATACTCACCGGCTGGGGAAATTCGCCCGGCATGACTCAGGCCCTTGCAAAGAAAGGCTACATTTCGATGGATGAGCCCAAACGCATAAATGTTCACTGGGCGGCGGGCTCCAATGAAGCGGCGGGGCCGGCCAACTTGACGCACCTTTTCAATATCTTCCAGGGAACATGCAGGCAGACCATACGGGGCAAAGAGGTTGAGGTCCCGTCAGGAAGCGGCCGCAAGGTCGTCAAATTCCCGTTCCCCATGGGAGAACTGCCGGTATATTATACAGGCCACGGAGAGAGCGTATCGATGCCGCGCAACATGCCCGGGCTTATGGAAGCCACCCTTCACGGAGGCGTCCAGCCTGCCTATATCCCGCTTCTGGTAATGGGTCTCAGCAAACTTGGCCTTATGAACACGCATGAAAAAAGAAAGAAGCTGGCAAACTTCTTCCATAAGATAGAAAGCATGTTCGGTGCGGGAGGATTGGATAAATCGGTAGGCCGTATAGATGTTTACGGAATAGACAAAGGAAAGACGGCACACCGCACCTATACATATATAGGACACATCGGCAAGATTACCTCTATTCCCTGCGCAACCGCTGCGCTCTGGGAACTGACAGGAAAGTTCAAGAAAAAGCCGGGCGGGGTCTATTCACCGGACAGGATTCTCGATAATCCCGATGAATTTATAGCTGAACTGATGCGTCGCGGTGTTGAAATATTCTTCTACGACGAGGGGCTTGATTAATATCCGGATATAACCGGAAACAATATCAGTAAACCCGCATTCCGTTCAGGGATGCGGGTCCATTAAGGAGACCGTATGCATTATGATCTTATCGTACGTAACGGGACCATTGTTGATGGAAGCGGCGGAGAGAGATTCAAAGGCGATATAGCAGTCAAGGACAGAAAAATCCAAGAGATAGGAAACGTCGCCGGTGCTACGGCCGATAAAGAAATAGACGCATCAGGAAAAGTGGTATGCCCCGGCTTCATCGACATACATTCCCATATCGATTTTGCGGTAGCTGGAGAAGGCCATGCGGAAAAACTCAAGCCTCTCATCATGCAGGGCGTTACGACTGTAGTCGGAGGCAACTGCGGTTTTTCCAGCTGCTGTGTTCCTGAGAAGAACCGTGATCTGACCCTTACCTATCTCGAAAACCTTTCAGGCGAGTCGCAAAAAGAAATAGTTGACTGGCATACGCCGGATGAATTTTTCAACAAGCTGGAGAAAAGGGGGATGCTGCTCAACCTTGGCACCCTTGTCGGTCACGGCTCTCTGAGGGTGGCTGCATCAGGCCTTGTTACTAGACTCCTGGAAAAAGATGAGATGGCGCTTCTCGAGAAGTATCTCGACGAGGCCATGGAAATGGGATGCCTCGGAATGTCGACAGGACTGCAGTATTTCCCAGGGCTTCAGAGCGACACGGATGAACTGACAAGGCTCGGCGCGGTTCTGAAGAAAAGAGGCGGCATATTCACCTCACACATGAGGAGCTATTCGCACACAATAGACAAATCGATCGACGAGGTAAGCGAAGTCGGAAGACGCTGCGGCATACCGGTCCAGATATCACACCTCTACTGGCAGCCTTATACGAAAGGGCTCGGCTGGATAACCAGAAACGTAATAAAGCTGGGCTCTTTCGCATACAACAGGCTCAATATCCCCATCCCTATAGAAAAAGGGCTTTCAAAGGTAATAGGGATAATAGACGAACAGCGCCGTCATGGCGTGGATATGGCCTTCGATCTTGTGCCGACATCCCAGGGATTCACGGAACTCTTTGCATTTCTGCCGCCTTATGTTTCGCAGGGCAGCAAACCCGAGGCGATCGAAAGGCTCAAAGACCCATCCTTCAGGAAGAAGGTGCTTAACGACATATTCAATGTGGAGCCTGACTGGCCGCACAGGGACGGTGCGACATGGTCCTTCAACTACCTTAAGATGACAGGATGGGAAGGTCTTCGCGTCATGGCTGTCATGAACCCGAATAATAACTGGATGGAAGGGCTTACATTCGAAGAGATAGGAAAAGAGATCGGCAAAAAGCCTTTTGATGCCCTTTGTGATCTGATGATAGAGGAAAAGGGACAGGTCATGGTTTTCCATACGCCGCTCAAGCCTGATGACCCTTTTGCGTTCAGGTCCATGTGGCTGGGGTTCATGCATCCTTATTCAGTTCCCGCAACGGATACGATACTGAGGCCGATAGGCAGGCCCGCGCATGTTTTCTATGACTGCTTCCCGAGGTTTATTTCATTCTTTGCAAGGAAAAATCCCATGATGAGCCTGGAGGAGGCGGTAAGAAAGACGACAGCGCTTCCTGCTCAGATAGTGAGGATCAAGAACAGGGGTGTTCTTAAAAAGGGTGCTTTCGCCGACATAACTATATTCGATTTCAACAGGCTCGGAACAAAGGCGAATTTCTACAAGCCCGACGTCCACCCTGACGGGATCGAGCACGTCATCGTAAACGGCACCCCGGTCTTATCATCAGGGCAGTTCATGAAGGACACACTTGCCGGAGAGGTCATAAGAGGAAATCAATAAGAGATCATTAAAAGAGGTAAGAATATGCGCAATCTGCAAGGAAAAACAGCAATCGTAACCGGTGCGGCAGGCGGTATAGGGACGCAGGTCGCAAAGATATTGAATGAAAACGGCGTGAAGCTCATGCTGACTGACATTAACCAGGCGGGTCTGGAAAAGACTGCTTCAATGCTGCCCGGGTCCGTGGCGGTTTTCAAATGCGACATCACGCACAGGGAAGAAGTCAAGACCCTGGTGAACGAGGCTGTAAAAAGCTTCGGAACCGTCGATATACTTATCAACAACGCGGGTATAATAATACCGTCACTGTTCGAGGACTGCCTTTTCGAAGATATAGAAAAGCAGCTCAGGATAAATTTCATGGGCGCAGTAACATGTTCGCACGAGGCGATACCGGTGATGAAGAAGGCGGGCTGCGGTCATATAGTGACGGTATCTTCGATGGCGGGCATCGTGCCAGAGACGTACAGCTCCATATACACGGCGACAAAGTTCGCGCTCAGGGGCTTTAACCTCACACTCGGAATAGAGCTCAGAAAGCACAATATCGGCGTATCTACTATATTCCCGGATTCGGTCGCGACGCCAATGCTTCGCTACGAGGCCAGCCACGGCGGCTCGCCGCTCACATTCCTTTCTCCGCCACAGGAGCCTGTTGTCATAGCCAGGGCCATACTTAAAGCCATACTCAATAACAAGGCCGAGGTCTACTGCCCCGCTTCCACGGGAGTTTTCTCAAAAGCCATAATGTGCTGGCCCTGGGCAGTCACAAAGATATGGCCGGTTCTTGAGTACATGGGCAGGAAGAACAGACCTGCCGTTGAAAAGGAACTCATGAAGAACATCCCCGAATAAAGCCGGGGCAGAGAAAGATATACTCATAACTTCAGGACAACTGGAGAAGACGACATGCAGCCGACTTTTTTCAAACTTCCCATCGAGAAGCAGGAGATCATTCTGGATGCCGCTGCCGAAGTGTTTGCCGAAATGGGGTACAGCGGTTCGAATATCCCGAGTATCTGCAGAAAGGCAGGGGTCTCAACAGGTGCCCTGTATAAATATTTCAAGAACAAGGAATCGCTTTTCCGTGCGGTCCTTGATCGAGGGGTGGGAATAATCCATTCATATTATGACAACTTCGAGTCTGTTGACCGCCCGGTATTCGATTCAATCAGGGACCTGTTTCTCATGCAGTCATTGATGGCGGACAAATACCGCGCATACCTGATTATTTATATAGATATCGGAAGCTGCTCCATGAATACGGTCACCGATTACATATCGGACCGCATAGAAAATATCGGGCGTGATTTTTTTTATCACCTTATCGAGCAGGGGAAAAGACGCGGAGAGATTAACAAGCGCATAAGCAGCGTTCATGCGGCCTATATGATCGACAACTACGTGATGTTCAACGTTTATTCCCTTGTATCCGAACACTACAGGAAGCGTTTTGACCGTTTCTTCAGCAGGGTCGGCAGGCATTTGAGCCAGGAGCAGAAGGTAGAGCTGATAATAAAATCATTAAAGATGTTTCTTGAATAACCTTGACAGAAAAAACTAAAGATATTTCATAATAATTGAAATCGTAAGCCGTTTTCTCAAGGCGGGAGGTTTGTATGTCAGGGATGATGAATGCGCGGCAATATGAAGAAAGCCTCAGAAAACTGAAACTCAATGTTTTCATGTTCGGGAAAAGAATTACCGGCGTTGTTGACGACCCCATCATACGCCCGTCCATGAATGCGGTAGCAGCCACCTATGAATATGCCTGCATGCCCGAATACGAAGATGTCCTTACTGCAACCTCACACATTACGGGCAGAAAAATAAACCGTTTCACTCATATCCACCAGAGCAGGGAAGACCTTATAAAAAAGAGCAAAATGGGGCGCCTGATGGGAACGCTTACCGCATGCTGTTTCCAGAGGTGTGTCGGTATGGACGCCATGAACGCGCTTTCCATAACCACGCATGCGCTCGATGAAAAATGCGGCACGGAATATAAGAGGCGCTTTCTCGGGTTCCTTGAATATGTACAGGAAAATGACCTCGTGTGCGACGGCGCCATGACAGATCCGAAAGGCGACCGATCACTGCCACCCGGCAGACAGCCTGATCCCGACGCTTTCCTTCATGTTGTCGAAGAGCTGCCTGACGGCATCGTTGTAAGCGGGGCAAAGGCGCATCAGACAGGCGCGGTCAACTCTCATGAAATAATAGTAATGCCTACTGTCACCATGAGAGAAGAAGACAGGAAATATGCGGTCTCTTTCGCCGTTCCGAGCGATACGGACGGGATCACATACATAATCGGCCGCCAGTCCTGCGATACCAGAAAACTGGAGGCTTCAGGTTTTGACAGGGGCAATATGTTCTATGGCGGACATGAGGCTCTGGTCGTGTTTGACAGGGTGTTTGTGCCGTGGGAGCGGGTGTTCATGAATGGAGAGTATGAATTTACAACTCAGCTGGTCGAGAACTTCGCAGCATACCACCGCCAGAGCTATGCATGCAAGGTTGGCGTAGGCGATGTGCTGATAGGGGCCGCCCAGACGGTCGCTGAATATAACGGTGCTGAAAAGGCGTCTCACGTAAAGGATAAGATAATCGAGATGAACCATCTGAACGAAACCCTTTACTGCGGCTGCATCGCCTGCGCGTCAGAAGGCAGGATGCAGCCTGGCGGGACGTATCTCGTAGATCTGCTGCTTGCGAATGTGTACAAACAGAATATCACCCGCATGCCCTATGAAATCGCAAGGCTTGCCCAGGATATAGCAGGCGGTCTCGTTGTGACATGCCCGTCGGCGCAGGACCTTGAGTCGCCTGAAATCGGGAAATGGGTGGAAAAATACCTGAAGACAAAAGCCGATGTCCCGACCGAGCACAGGATGAGGATATTAAGGCTCATAGAGAACATCACCATGGGCTCCGCCGCTGTAGGATATCTCACGGAATCGATGCACGGGGCGGGTTCTCCGCAGGCTCAGAGGATAATGATCGCAAGACTCGTGGACATGAAAAAGAAGCAGAGGATAGCAAAGGAGCTTTGCGGAATAGAAAAGGGCGGACAGGTAGATTTATAAATATGAAAAAGGGTCAGGCCGAGATGGCCTGACCCTTTGGAATTGTTTGGCGGTCCCAAGGGGATTCGAACCCCTGTTACCGGCGTGAGAGGCCAGCGTCCTAGACCCCTAGACGATGGGACCAAAAAAATTTGGCTGGGGGACCTGGATTTGAACCAAGATAGACGGAGTCAGAGTCCGTAGTCCTGCCGTTGGACGATCCCCCAGCGACAATTTCTTCTAGCGATTGGTCTTTTCCTTGTCAAGGTGTTTTTCCATTATCTCCATCATCCCTGTGAAGTCTTTGCCTGCCTGCTTCTATAATCAGGTTGGCGGCAAAAACCCCGATGAAGATAAAGACCCATGTACCTGCCGATATATTGAGGTCAGGCTGGACTTCCCTGATGATGAAGGCAATCATAACGGATATTATGATCGACACTATCATTGAGATGCTCAGGTATTGCCAGTCAATCTTTATCATATGCAAATAACCTCACAATGCATTATTTAATGGTTCTCAAAAAATCTTGCAGCAGGATTTGATGTGATTATAATTATATTAAAATAGAACTCATTGGGAAGTGAAAATGCCTGCCAATCTTTCTCCAGACTATTATGAGGCTGAAAAGCAATACAAGGAAGCCAGAACAAACGAGGAAAGGATTAAAGCTCTTCAGGAAATGCTTGCAGTTATTCCAAAGCACAAGGGAACTGACAAGATGCAGGCAGACCTCAAGCACCGCATATCGAAGCTCAAGGAAGAGTCCCAGAAAAAGAAAGGCGCCGTAAAACAAAAGAGCATGTATTTAATAGATGCAGAAGGCGCGGCGCAGCTGGTAATTATAGGCCCGCCGAACACCGGGAAATCTTCTCTTGTTGCTGCGCTTACAAATGCAGTTCCTGAGATTTCGCCTTTTTCTCATACAACTCATAAACCGACTCCAGGCATGGCCTTATTTGAAAACGTACAGTTTCAGCTAATCGATACGCCACCTCTGGCTGAGGAATATGTAGATCCACAGATGATAGATATGATCCGCCGTTCGGATATAGTCGTGATCATTCTCGATATAACATCTGACCTGATAAGCCAGTATGAATATATTTTGACAGAACTGGCGGCGAACAGGATATTGCCTGAGGGCACGGATTTTGAGGAAGGGGCTAAAAAACCTGTCACAATCAAAAAGATCATTGTTCTTGTCAACAAAGTCGATACTCCTTCACAGATGGAGGATTTCAATACATTCATCGAACTCGTCGATTTAAAAGCCCCAGCAATTCCAATATCTATTCTGAACAGTATAAATCTCGACATTTTTTTAAAAAAAGTATTCGACTTCTCAGAGATTATGAGAGTCTATTCTAAATATCCGGGCAGGGAACCGGATTTGAATGAACCGTTTGTCCTGCCCAGGGGCAGTACACTTGAGGACCTTGCCGGCAGGATTCACAAGGATTTCCTGATAAAACTCAAGTTTGCAAGGGTATGGGGAAAATCCGCACATAGCGGGCAGATGATACAGCGTGATCATGTTCTTCAGGATGGAGATATTGTAGAACTCCATATATGAGCACAATCAGAAAAATTAGAAAAGTCCGGAAAGTTCAAAAGTAAATATTTTATCTGAATATGCCCCCTTTTTGTTTGACATGGGGGGGGTCTTATCCTATATGACCCCTACCAAAAATTTTATCACGGAGGCCCTGATAAGCAGAGATGACACAGCGCGCATTTCTTGAATTCGAGAATATCTCCAAGAGCTTTGGAAATGTTCGTGCTGTCGTGAACACCTCGCTCGCAATAAAGAAAGGTGAATTCTTCTCACTTCTCGGTCCATCAGGCTGCGGAAAAACTACACTGCTAAGAATGGTTGCAGGATTCGAGAAGCCCGATACCGGAAGAATATATCTTAACGGTGAAGACATCACCGACCTTCCTCCGAACAGACGCAAGGTAAATACAATTTTCCAGAACTATGCGCTCTTTCCTCACCTAACCGTGTGGGACAACATCGCTTTCGGCCTTAAGATCGAAAAACGTCCGAAAAAGGAGATCGAAGCCGAAGTGGGGAGCATGCTGAAACTCATCCAGATGGAGGATCAGGCATGGAAGTATCCTGATCAGATAAGCGGGGGGCAGAAGCAAAGGGTAGCTATTGCAAGGGCACTAATCAAAAAACCTGAGGTGCTCCTCCTCGACGAACCGCTTGCGGCGCTCGACCTCAAATTAAGGCAGCGCATGCTCATCGAGCTTGACCTTATTCATGACGAGGTAGGCATTACTTTTGTTTATGTCACGCATGACCAGGGTGAAGCTATGAGCCTTTCGGACAGGATAGCTGTAATGGACAAGGGCATCATCGAACAGACAGGTGCGCCTATGGAAATCTACGAAGCCCCGAGTTCGAGCTTTGTGGCGGCATTCATAGGAGACACAAATTTCTTTGAGGGTCAGGTCAAGGATGTAATCAGCAGCGATTATCTCAGGATTGATATAGGTGATTTTCCTGATGTGGTTTGCTTCAACGACAAACAGAGGAAGAAGGGCGACCTTGTCTATCTAAGCGTCAGACCTGAGAAAATCCGCATATCACGTGACAAACCCTCGGACGACCCGTTACACAATACCGTTAAGGTGCATGTGGAAGATGTCATATACCAGGGTGCCATGACAAGGTTCTGGGTAAGCACCGGAGAATACCGCCTTGCAATAATACAGCAGCACAGCCGCTTTCTCCTTGATGAGAAGCCAATCCGCTGGAACGAGGATGTCTGGATATCCTGGCATGCCGATGACGGTTTCATGCTTGAAAGATACAGCGAATCGGACGAGGAACTGATGGGAGTTCCTCCCACTTACGTCGGGGAGACAAACGGTGGCGAAGGTTAATTCCGGGAAAACAAATGAGTGGCTGCTGACGCTGCCTTCTCTGGTGTGGCTGTTCGTTCTTTTTCTGCTGCCCACTGTCATGATTTTTGCCATTGCCTTCAAGCCGCCGGATATGTATGGCGGCTTTGGCACCGGATGGACCTTGAACACTGTGAAAGACCTCGCTCAGCCAAGTTATCCGATAATCATATGGCGCACCATTTATCTAAGCTTTATAACCACCGTTCTTTGTATTCTCCTCGCTGTACCGGCAGGCTACTGTATAGCAAGACTCAAGGGAAAATGGCGTCAGATATTCCTGCTGCTGGTTGTGCTGCCATTCTGGACAAGCTTTCTGGTAAGGATATTTGCATGGAAGGTGCTGCTGCATCCTGACGGAATTATCAAGAAATCTCTGGTATTCCTGCATATCATCGGGCCTGATACATCTTTGCTGTACAATGCCGGAGCCGTGCTGCTCGTCATGGTCAACAACTTCCTGCCTTTTGCAATACTTCCTATTTATGCCGCAGCTGCAAAGTTCGATTTCCGGCTGGTCGAGGCGGCTCAGGATCTTGGGGCACACAGGTTTCAGAGCTTTATGAAGGTTTTTATTCCCGGGATATGGCGCGGGATCGTTACCGCGGTTCTGATGGTTTTCATTCCGGCGCTTGGTTCGTACATAATACCTGATATTGTCGGCGGCACCAGCGGGGAAATGATCGGGAACAAAATTGCCCAGAGGGTCTTTACCGACCGCAATCTGCCGCATGCAAGCGGACTATCGGCATTTCTGACCTTGGCGGTGCTTGTTCCAATGATCATCGTCCTTGTCATGCAGAAGCGCAAAAAGGCGGCCCCGATATTCGAGGAGGAGGCATGAAAAAAAGCAGGCTTCCTCTTATAATAACAATAATACTGCTTGTATTCTTTTATCTGCCTGTAATCGTGCTCGTGATTAATTCCTTCAATGCCGCAAAATTCGGCAGCTCATGGGAAGGCTTTTCTCTTATCTGGTATCAAAAGCTGTTTCATCACCGAGAAATATGGGCAGCCGTAAGAAACACCCTTTTCATTGCATTCGGGGCAACCGTGCTGTCGGTTGTTATCGGTACGACCGCCGCACTCGCTCTGCATCGTTATCAAACAAGGCTTCAGAAGGCACATTATATGCTCATTTATACGCCGCTGGTAATTCCTGAGATACTCATGGGCATCGGTCTTCTGCTTTTCTTTGTGGCGATTGGAATGCAGCTGGGACTTTTTACCATAATGATATCTCATGTAACTTTCTGCATCAGTTTTGTTGCAATGGTGGTTCTCGGGAGACTGCAGAATTTTGATTTCGCTGTTGTGGAGGCGGCGCAGGACCTCGGGGCAAGCTGGACCACCGTGGCTTGGAGAATACTTATACCGCTTCTGTCTCCAGGCATAGTGTCAGGCGCGCTCCTTGCATTTACACTTTCAATAGATGATTTCGTAATAACATTCTTTGTGGCAGGGCCCGGTTCGACAACTCTTCCGCTGCGTATTTACAGCATGATCAAGCACGGATCGCCGCCGCTGATCAACGCACTTTCAACCATACTGCTCCTGGTCACGTTCGTGGCCGTAGTCATAAGCCAGAATCTTATAGAGGAGGATGAAACATGAGAAATAAAAGCATTTTGCTGACGGCTATCGTAATTGTACTGGCAATAGTACTGGTTTACTTCCTTTTTGCTGACAGGAGGGATAACAGCGGTCCTGTTGATACCAGCAATCAGGTATCTTCAGAGACCCCCGGTTCTGAACAAACCGAACTGTTTGTCTATACATGGGCGGATTACATAAAGCCGGAACTGGTACAGCGTTTTGAGAAGGAAAACAACTGCAGGGTGACGATAGACACCTTTGACTCGAATGAGGCCATGTATTCCAAGCTCAAAGCCGGTGCGACAGGCTATGACATAATAACACCAAGCAGCTACATGGTTACCCTTTTAAAGAACCAGAACATGATAATCGACCTTGAACATTCGAAAATTCCAAATTTGTCGAATGTTGATCCTGATTATCTGAAGCTTTCTTTTGATCCTGCCATGGAATTCAGTGTGCCATACATGTTCAGCGTGACAGGGATAGGATATTTGAAAAGCAGGGTAAAGGATTTCAAACCAACCTGGGGTGTTTTCGGAAGGAAAGACCTGAAGGGCAGAATGACTATGCTAAATGATATGAGGGAGACAATAGGTGCGGCATTGAAATTTCTGGGCAAGAGTATAAACAGCACGGATGTTAAAGATCTTGAGGCTGCAAAAAATGTAGTTATCGGCTGGAAGAAAAATCTGGCGAAATTCGAAAACGAACAATACAAAACCGGTCTTGCTTCAGGTGAATTCTATCTGGTGCATGGCTATGGGGGCGACCTGATGCAGGTTCAGTCAGAGAACCCTGATATAGAATTTGCGATTCCCCGGGAAGGCACCTCTGTATGTTTTGATGACCTCGTAATTCCCAGAATGGCGAAAAATGTAGAGCTTGCTTATAGATTTATCAACTTTCTGCACGATCCCAGAGTTGCCGCCGAAAATACTGAATTCATAAGATACCTGTGCCCCAACAGGGCGAGTTATGAATTCATCTCCCCTGAAACAAGGAATAATCAGGCAATATTTTTAAAACCTGAAATAAGAGCGAAATGCGAAATAATAAATGACCTTGGTGATGAAAACCAGAAGTATACGAAAATCTGGGATCAGATAAAAGCTGCTCAGTAATTAATTTCAACGAGGCGCCCTGGAATTGAATTTTACAGGGCGCCTCGTTGTTTTCTATATCTTATCCGGGTTGGAATGCCTGAAGATGTCTTCGTGAAAAATGAATCAATGCGATTAATAAATTGACATCTGAAAAACAGGTATTATTCAAAAAAAATAAAGATAATCGAAGTAATATAAACAGATCAAGTAACAGCTGCTTTATAAGACTTGCCAGAATTGATTATAAAAGAAATTAGGACTTGAAAAAAAACTCCGACGGAACTATCAGTGTTAGCACTCGTCAAAAGAGAGTGCTAACAAAAAAATAAAAAACAACTTTTAACAGGAGGTGTTGATTTATGAAGATCAGACCGTTACAGGACAGAGTTCTCGTCAAGAGGCTCGAAGAAGAAGAGAAGACAAAGGGTGGAATTATCATTCCGGATACTGCGAAAGAAAAACCGCAGATGGGGAAGGTGATTGCAGCAGGTAATGGCAAGAAGACAGAGGACGGAAAAATTGTTCCGCTTGATGTAAAGGCCGGGGACAAGATTCTTTTCTCAAAGTATGCTGGAACAGAAGTCAAGGTTGAGGGTGATGAGCTTCTTATCATGAGAGAAGACGACATTCTCGGAATAGTCGAGTAAACAGGAGGAATAGATTATGGCTGCTAAAGAGATAATTTACGGACAGGATGCTAGGGTAAGGGTATTAAAGGGCGTTGACAAACTTGCCAATGCCGTCAAGGCGACGCTCGGACCAAAAGGAAGAAATGCGATACTGGATAAGATGTTCGGAGCCCCGAATGTAACGAAAGACGGTGTAACCGTTGCAAAAGAGATCGAACTCAAAGACAAGTTCGAAAACATGGGCGCACAAATGGTGAAGGAAGTTGCTTCCAAGACATCTGATGTTGCCGGTGACGGTACAACCACTGCAACGGTTCTCGCGCAGGCTATTTATACCGAAGGCCTCAAATACCTTGCTTCGGGTATAAACCCGATGGCGTTAAAGCGCGGCATCGACAAGGCAACGGTTGTTGTTATCGATGAACTCAAGAAAATGAGCAAAAGCGTAGAAGACAAGAAAGAAATCGAGCAGGTCGGAACAATTTCCGCAAACGGAGATTCTGAGATCGGAGTCCTTATTGCCGATGCAATGGACAAGGTCGGGAAAGAAGGTGTTATAACTGTTGAAGAAGCAAAGGGTATGGAAACAACCCTTGAACTGGTTGAAGGAATGCAGTTTGACCGCGGGTATCTTTCACCTTATTTCGTAACAGATGCAGAAAGAATGGAAGCCGTTCAGGAAGACCCTTACATTCTCATCTATGACAAAAAGATCAGCAATATGAGGGACATCATTCCCGTTCTTGAGCAGATAGCAAAAGAAGGCAAGGGGCTTACAATTATAGCTGAAGATATAGAAGGCGAAGCCCTTGCAACACTTGTTGTCAATAAACTTCGCGGAACTCTCAAGTGCTCGGCTGTCAAAGCACCCGGTTTCGGCGACAGGCGCAAGGCGATGCTGGAAGATCTGGCAATCTTAACAGGCGGTCAGGTTGTATCTGAAGACCTCGGACGTAAGCTTGATTCAGTTACGGTTAAGGATCTTGGAAGAGCTAAGAGGGTTATCATTGATAAGGACAACACGACAATAGTTGAAGGCGCAGGCGACAGTGCTGCTATTCAGGGCAGAATCAAGCAGATAAAAGCCCAGATCGAAGAATCGACAAGTGATTATGACAGGGAAAAGCTCCAGGAAAGGCTTGCAAAACTTGCAGGCGGAGTTGCAGTGATAAAGGTCGGCGCAGCAACAGAGCCTGAAATGAAAGAGAAGAAGGCCAGGGTTGAAGATGCGCTTCATGCGACAAGAGCCGCAGTTGAAGAAGGTTTTGTTCCAGGCGGTGGAGTTGCTCTTATAAGATCCATAAAGAAGCTTGACGATCTTAAGCTTGACGAAGAGGAAAAGAGCGGAGTCAAGATAGTCAAAAAAGCTCTTGAGGAACCGATGAGGCAGATCGCAGTGAATGCAGGCCTTGAGGGCGGAATTGTTGTAGAGAAAGTCAAGGAAAAGAAGGGCAATATCGGATTTAATGCGCAGACGAATGTTTACGAAGATATGCTCAAGGCCGGAATCATCGACCCGACGAAAGTTGCGCGTTCTGCCCTGCAGAATGCAGCTTCAGTTGCAGGCCTGATGCTTACAACAGAAGTAATGGTCGCTGAAATACCTGAAGAAAAGCCGGCTCACGGCGGTATGCCAGGCGGTGGAATGCCCGATATGGGCGGAATGGGCATGTAATTGGATAGGATATAAAAAGAAAAAGGCCCGCCTTTAAAAGGCGGGCC
>CAYNVT010000041.1:0-31585 GCA_964400685.1 uncultured Bacteriovoracaceae bacterium
TCCACACTTTTTTGTATGTCTTTAACAATCAGAACATTCGTCCTCGCGTCTGCAACAATACTACCTCTTTCTGTAAGTATTCCAATTTCCTTTCCCTTAAGCAGATTGATCATTTCCGTTGCCTTGGAGAAGTTAACCGGGATCACACTCGTATAGAGAGGCTCCAGCTGTTCCTCTGTTTTTTGAGAGGCTATCAATCTATCCTGCGCCGCCTTTATTTTATCAGCCGGAGCAATCCTTACAACATTGCCCAGTTGCATTTTTGAGAGATCTTTACTCTCAAGAATGACATCAAGTGCCTGATCCCAGGGAATGTCTTTCAGGCGAATAGTAATCTGTCCTTTAACCTCATCTGAGGTAACAATATTAAGCCCGCTTACATCCGCGATTATTCTCAATACATTTTGAATATCGGCATTCTGGAAATCCAGTGTTATGGGTTGACCCTTATATTTCGGCTTAAACGTATCCAGGACCGTGGTCTGTTTGGGGCTGGAAGAAAAATCATCAACATCGGCCTTGGAAACTGTCATGGGCTTCGTACTGGAGGCTTTTTTCTTTGATTGGCCGGATGTAACAGCGGGAACATCTTTATGGCTTGCCTTCTGTGTTTCCTTCATATCCGCCGGGATATCAAAATCCATTAGGAGCTGGTTCTTATCCTGAGTAATAAAATATGGAGACATCTTCTTCATTGTTATTTCAATAATGACATTCTTGCCTTCCTGCTTGGGTAGAAATTTATCTACAGGAGTGACAAAATCGAAAGTCAAAAAAGGTCTTGCCAAATCAGCTGGTATATTGGCCCCTTCAATTTTAAGGGTTACAACATCACCATTTTTAGAAACATCATAAGCTGCCTTACCGTCCAACCCTATCTGTATACGTGACTTGTTTTTAACATTCATAAAGTCAACACTTTTTACAGTTAATGCATATGAGTAAGCAGGTAAGGCTATAATGCCTATGACAAGTAGCTGTATGATTTTATTCTTCATACTACTTTTCCCCCTCTTCTTTCTTAAGCGTCAATACAATTTCTCTGGTGTTGACATTCCCCATATAATCCTTGAAGTGTTGTTTTATAGTGACACCATTACTGCTTATTTTTGTTACTATACCTGAATTTTCTCCAATGTGCATGCCTTCCTTGATAATATATCCCGTATTACTTGCATCCTGGATAAGGGCTCTGGGGTCCTTATCAAGGATAACTCCCACCAGAGAAATCTGACCGAGTGTTATATTCTGCAATATATCCGCCGCAGTCATTCTAGATTGGTCATCCAGTTTGATAATCTCATACGGATGGAAGGGATCTCTGACTCCCTGAACCGTATATTCCATTTTAGGTTCCTGCGCCTGAGTGGTGACGGGTTTCATTTGCTGCACGCTCTTGGGTTTCGCCGACAAAAGGCTGTCAGCTGATGTCGTGTCCTTTTTCCCGGAGCAACCGGAAAGCACCAGCACTATCCCAATCAATACCGCTATCAGTATATCCTTGTTCATTGCGTGCTCACCCCTTCGATAAACTTGTATGTGGTTGCAACGCATGATGTGTCAACAATGGTAGAACCACCATATCCTCTCTTCGGTGAACCGATTGTTATATCGGATATGTTAACAATTCTTGGCATCTTTGATACCTTATCAAAGAAAGTGACAATGTCTTTAAAGGTTCCTTCAACCTTGATATCAACAGGAATCTCCGCATAAAAGTTCTTAGGCGATTCAACTCTCGGCTTGAATAACTGGAATTCCAGCCCTGATGATTTCCCGAGTGATGAAACATTTTCAAGAAGTGATGGTATTTCGCTTTTATCAGGGAGCTGTTTCAGCGCAATCAGAAGGTCCATTTTTGTCTGCTCCAGCATTGCATCGTATTTCGGCTTTTCAGCAACAATCGCCTGTACTTTCATAAGTTCACTCTTGAGCCTGGCTTGCTCCGGTTGAAGAACTTTTATCTCATCACTGATCGGCTTGTATAAAAAGTACCAGTACAAGCCGACAATTATAATGATGAAGGCCAGAAGAGAAAGCATTTTAACTGCCGGCTTCTGATGCAACAGAATATCTATTATTTTATTGATATTCATGCCCACCTCAATCCTGAATCTTTTTAATTTTACACTGAATTACAAATTTATGGTTGAGCCCTGCCTGTTCAGAAAGGACAAGCTCAACATCAGTGTAATGTTTCGATCCCTGCAGCCTTTTCATGAATTCGGCAATAATCGTATTATCAACCGCAGTACCATCCAGCACAACCTTATCACCGGTATTTGTATATGAACTTATCCATGCCTTTTCCGGAATAAGCATGCTCAACTCATCCAGAACCTCAACCGGACCTGTCTTCTGAATGCTTAAATCATTGATGACTTGAAGTTTTTTCTCAAGTTCCACCCGGCGTTTTTTAACCTTTTCGATTTCTTCGGCCTTGACTTTCAGATCTGCAATCTGGGCTTGCGTTGTCTGGATATCATTCTCAATCGATGTCTTTTCTCTTTTCATAGTTCCCTGAAGAATCCCCAGACCAATAACAATGACACCGACACATACGGCAAATACAATGACATGCTGTATGATCGCATTCAACCTTAACTCAGCTTTTACTGGAAGCAGATTGATCGTTACCATTTGTAATCCGCCCTCCTTAACGCCAGGCCTACAGCGACTGCCATCTGCGGGGCAATATAGGCCATATATGCTGGATCGAAGTTCTTTTCATTCCATGTGATATTGTTGAAAGGATTAATAATCTCAACAGGTATTTCATTCTGTTTTTGCAATAGGGATATCAATCCCGGTATTCTTGCACCACCGCCGCTTATGTAAAGCTTTTCTATATTTTCATTAACCATCGTGGAGAGGAAGAAGTCCAGTGTTCTTTTTATTTCCTGGGCAAATGTCTCGGATGCCATTTTGAAAATATAATTTACGCGCTCGAGATCAATACCCTCGATACTTGCGCCGCATTTTATATTTTCGGCCCTTTCAAAGCTGACTCCGAATTCCCTCTGTATGCGCTCGGTCATTTGACGTCCGCCCATTGAAATATCTCTTGCAAAAATTGACGTCCCCTCTCTCATAACATTTATATTAATCATTGATGCCCCTACATCTACAAGAGCGACAATGGTTTCAGGGGCATCCGGATAATTGGAATGATACATGTTTTCGATTGCAAACACATCTACATCAACTATCAACGGCTTGAGGCCGGCATTTTTGATAATAGATGAATAATCATCCACCAGCTCTTTTTTCGATGCAACAAAAAGGACATCCATCATGTCCTGTCTTTCAAGGCTTTCTCCGAGTATGTGAAAATCCAGGTACACATCATTAATATCAAAAGGAATATACTGCTCTGCCTCAATCATCAGTGTCTGCTCAAGTTCCGCCCTCGACATTGTTGATATTTCGGCCTTCTTGACAATTACAGAGTGACCGGAAACCGCTGTTGCAGTACCTTTTGGAAGAATTTTAAGATTATCCCTCAGGTTCCGTATTGTCTCAACAACCGTTTCCGAATCCATTATATCTTTGTCAACAATACATTCCGAGGGGACAATAGCGATTCCCATGGATTTTAATTCATATCCGGATCGGGTTTTTTCGAGATCTATCATCTTGACGCTTTGTGATCCGATGTCCAATCCTAACAAGGTTTTTTTGCCGAAAAGCATTCATTCACCCCGCAAATATTACTTTTTCTTTTTTATTATTACGATGGTGTCCCCCGGCCTTACCATGTTCATTTCTCTTGTGATGATATGTTCTATATAGGGAAGGCTTTCCTTCAGCAGACTCGCCTCCTGGGCAAGCATCTGATTCTCCTGTTTCAGGGCAGAGTTTTGTGATCTTAGAATAAAAAGCTCCTTTTTCAATCTGTAAGTCTGAATAAGACCCTTTTCGCCCGGTACCGTAAAAACCAGCGTTAGCGCCGCCATCATTATAAAGCCTGTTATAATGAGCCGCCGTACATTCATTAACTATATTATAAACCAATATTAAGCGGTTATCATTATAAATCGACTCTAAATGAACTAATTCTTCATATTTCATGTCAAGCCTATCGGGATTCAAAAAAATAAACTTTACATTATTTTTAATTATATTGAATAAAAAACATATTTTTTTCAATTTATTTGTTTTTCTGTTTAAGGAATCTTCGTAATTACCTGTCCATCCTGTAAATCACACCATACGCAAAGCCCATAACAAAACCTCCTATATGGGAAAACCATGCCGTTGAAGTCTGTGCGCCAATTGTAAAGTATCCATTTAATCCCTGCAGGGCAAACCATATCAGTATAAATATAAATGCAGGGATCTGGGCAATTTTAATAATAAAAAAGACAGGTATTATTGATGTTATTTTAGCCCCGGGCTTCAGGACTATAAAAATACCCATTACTGAAGCAATTGCACCTGATGCGCCTACGACAATAATGTCTGAATTATGAAAAAACAATGCATGGGTATAAAATGAGATAAATATGGCTGCCGTGTAAAATATTATATACCTCATCCAACCAAGTTCTTTTTCGACTGACGGCCCGAACACATACAGAAAAAGCATATTGCTCGTGAGATGAAAATACCCTCCATGCATAAAGCCGGAGACGAATACCGACAGATTCAATCTGAGAAGGCTGCCTCTTCCTTTTGTAAGGTTCAACCATATGTCATAAGGGCTTACGCCATACAAGTCAAACAAGGCGCTGCCTGTTCTGGATTCTTCAAAAAACATGGCAATATTTGCGCATATAATAAGAATAGTTACCGCAGCAAATCCTTTTGAAGAAGTGTCTTTTACCGGTATCACGGCCTGTCAGGCCCTCCATGGAAATTATTCTGGAAACTTCGTAACACGAAACTTCTGTTCAACCAACATGATATGCAATTTATAATCGAGATAATGTTAAGTATGGACACAGAAAGCCTTAAAGCAATAATATATGCCGCATGATGATTGATGCATTCATATCGCGGTTCATGCGGTTCAAAACAAAAGATTATCTCGAATTCCGGGAATTAGGCCTATGCGATCCGCCTGAGGCGCCATTGCAGGATATTCAGTTATATATGCATATCCCGTTCTGCAGGGTGCTATGCCCGTATTGTTCATTTCACAGGGTTGCATTCAGAGAAGATCTGACCAGGTCATATTTCCATGCGCTCAGGAAAGAGCTCGACCTTTACTCTCAAAGAGGTTTCAGATTTTCAGAAATTTATATCGGCGGCGGAACCCCGACAATATTGATGGATGAACTGGTTGAAACATTGAAGCACGTAAACAGGCTGTTTCAACCCAGGGACATTTCTGTTGAAACAAATCCTGATACGCTGAACAGGGATACCCTTTCCGTTTTATCCGACCAAGGCGTAGGAAGGGTATCGGTAGGAGTTCAGACCTTTAATGACAATATACTGAAACTGATCGGAAGATATGAAAAATACGGCAGCGGCGATGAACTGAAAGATAAAATATCAAAGGCTAAAAATATTGTAAGAACCTTGAATATTGATATGATCTACAACTTCCCGGTCCAGAACAGAGACCAGTTACTTAATGATATATATATACTTAATAATATAAAACCCGATCAGGTAACGTTTTATCCCCTGATGGTATCAGATGCAACCATAAGAGAGATGAAGAAAAGAATGGGGCCTCACAGTTTCAGAAAAGAGCGGATCTTTAACGATCTGATAATTAAAAATCTTATCTCCGATTATCGTCCGCAATCCGCGTGGTGCTTCTCCCTCTCTGAAGCCATGATAGATGAATACGTAACATCCAACGATGATTATGCCGGGGCAGGAAGCGGGGCATTCGGCCTTACAGGCGGTTCAATATACGCAAACACATTTTCGATCAGACGATATATAAACGACATCCGGGAAGGGAGTCTCCCGGTTTATGCAAGAAAGAGATTCACTCAAAAAGAGCTTGCACGATATATGTTTCTGATGGGACTCTTCGGATTAAAGTTGCCAAGAAGCTTGTTTGTTGAAAGATTCGGCAAAGACCCCTGGACTCTTCTGCCGCTTGAATGCCTGTTCTTTACTCTCATCGGAGCCCTGAACACCACAAGCAACAGCCTTCAGCTTACCGAAAAGGGTCGCTACTACTGGGTCATAATGATGAGGGAATTCTTTACCGGAGTTGATAATTTCAGAGATATGAGCAGACTGGAGGCAGGAAGCGAGCATGAATGATCTCTGAACAAGATCATGAAGAGGTTATATATTAAAGGCGTGCTTCGTGTTTAACAGGTCATCTTGGAACTGAACAGGAAAAAACTAGGTAACTATCTGTTACTCTTCAATAATATCTTTGCGTCAAATTCTCAAATCATCAGGCTGTCCGTTTATTTAACACTCTCTTCCTCAATATCATTCCGGTAGATACCAGACCAAGACCGATCAGGGTCAATGTTCCGGGTTCAGGGACAGGAGCCGGTTCCTGTCTTATATTTTCGGCATAATTAATCAAGATTACGCCGGTATCAATTTTCATATCAGCCAACAAATCAGAGGTATCATAAAGATGATCGCCAGAAGTAAATGTATACGTCTGGCACCACTTTGAATAATCTCCAAAACCATTGAGGCTAATATTTTCATAACGCCTGCACGCTAATGGGTCCAAGGAATTGGCACAAGAGACCGCCTGTTCTGGATAATGGTATTCATTAATATTTTCCATTCTGATAGGGGCTGCTATTACGACTGAAAAGGATATCATCAACAGTATGTTTGCCAGCATGACTCCTTTAATCAGATCTTTTTTCATAACCTCCCTCCAAAATATAAGGTTACCGGTCTTTTTCTGATGGTATTAAACTTTTTACAAATTCAGTTAAAACGGGAAGATAATAACCCAATTGAAACATTCAAGCTTGCCTGATTATGTCCAAATATCATGAAATAACTTTTTAGAAATATCATAATAATTCGTAAAGCAAGGACATGTAATAAACAGCGCACTCCCTTATGAATTATTTAGCATACTTATAATCAAAAAAGAAATTAAAAAGCTTGATTATAATTTTTATAAATGTTAACCAACCGTTTAGTTTAACCTACTGTTTAGTTATAGAATCAGAAGGGGATAAATATGCAGGAGAAAAAGGACGAGGCCATTGAAAAGATCCTTGCTGCGGCCCGGAAGGAGTTTGCTGAAAAGGGTTTTGAGGGTGCGCGCGTCGACGAAATTGCCCGTAAGGCATGTGTAAACAAGGCCATGCTTTACTACCACATAGGAGACAAGCACGAATTGTATGCAGGGGTGTTGCACGGGATAATAGGAAATGTCGTCGAGCAGATAGAAAAGGAACTCGAGAAGGCGGGTAAACCCGAAGAGAAATTGAGAAAATATATAGAGGTGTTTAACAAAGCCATCGCAAACAACCCCGAAATGCCCCGGATAATGATGAGGGAAATCGCCTCTGGCGGCAACAATCTCCCCGAAATATTCTTCAAGGATATCTTAAGGATTATTTCTATTATTACCAGTGTCATCAAAACCGGAACAGAATCCGGCGTTTTTATTCAAACCATACCGGAGCTTGTCCATGTTATGGTAATGGGCGGCATAATATCAGCAAACACCATTTTCCCGCTTCTATATTCCAAGAATAATGCGCCCAGGGAAGTAAGGGAGATTTATGAAAAGACGTCTTCATATATTGCATCCGAGATTGAACGTCTAGTGATGAGATTATTGCTTGTTTACGCAAAAACGGGGGTGAGAAAATGAAAACGCTCAAAATTTATTTATCCCTGATATTTTTTTTCTTAATTGTCCAGCTTCAACCGGTATCCGCCGATAACGGCGACAAGCCATTAAGCCTTGCAGATTCGATAAATATCGCTCTTGAAAACAGCCTTGTCATCAGATCTGCCGAAGAAGGCGTTTCTTTTGCCAGGGCAAGAAAGAAAGAAGCAGGGACCGGCTTTCTGCCGATGTTCAGCGCTTCCTATAATTATACGAGGCTGAGCGATGACCCTTATGTCGACTTACCGGGGAATCCTCCGTTTATGCCCGCTCAAACCATCATTACGGGCACGAAAGATAATTACACTCTTGCTTTTGAAGTAAACCAGCCTATCTTCGCTGGCGGGGCTATATATTACAATTACCTTGCAAACAAAACCGGTGAAGATGTTGCTGGCCAGGAAAAAAAGGGGAATGTGCTTACGGTAATCGAAGAAGTCAAGATTGCCTATTATTCAATATTGAAGGCTGCCAAGGTTAAGGATGCAGCTGTCAAATCGGTCGAGATGCTTAAGGGGCACAGGGACACGGCAAAGGCCTATTATGATGTCCACCTTGTACCCCTCAATGACCTCCTGAGGGCGGAGGTGGAAGTTGCAAACGCCGAGCGGAATCTCCTGGCTGCTGAAAATGCCATAGAGATAGCAAATGCAAATTTTAATACAATACTCAGAAGAGGCATAAACGCACCTGTAAATATCATTGACAGTTTTGATGTGGTGCCATTTGACAGGGGGATTGATGATTGCATCAATACGGCAATCAATTTGAGGCCCGAGATGAAGGCTGCAGTCGCACGCCAGAAGCAATCTGAAAGTATCCTCAAGGTTGAAAAGGCAGGCTTTGTTCCAACCATCGGGGCATCCGGACGCGTGGAGCGCTACGGCGACCAGCCGGAACTTCAGGGCAGCCTCTACAGGCAGCAGGACGACTGGTATATATCTGCAACGGCAAAATGGAATTTCTGGGAATGGGGAAGGACAAAAGACAGGGTCGATGCAGGACGGGCGCGCGTAAACCAGGCCGACAATGCAATCCTCCAGACCGGCGACCGCATTGCGCTTGAAGTTAAAAGGGCCTGGCTTGACCTCAGGGAGGCAGAGAAGCAGGTGATCGTAACGAAATCCATGATAAAAAGCGCGGAAGAAAACTTCAGGGTAAGTTCCGAAAGATACAGGGAACAGCTGGGAACCGCTGTTGACGTACTTGACGCCCAGTCTCTCCTGACAAAGGCCCGTGCCGATTATGCAAGGGCTGTGGGCGACTATAATATTCTTCTGGCACGGATTGAGAGGGTTATCGGAATTACCAGCATTGAAGCAGGGGGTATAAAATGAAAAAACGCATAATAGTCGTAGTCTTGCTTGTTCTTGTTATCGCGGTTGGATTCACCGTGTGGTATCAGCAGCAGAAAAACAAAAACGGTGAACAGTGGTATTCGGGAACAATTGATGCCCACCAGTCCAACATATCTTTTCAGACCCCGGGCAGGGTTAAAAGGATTATTTTCGATGAAGGTCAAAGCGTTAAAGCCGGCGAGCTGATAGCCGAGCTTGACACCGAGGAATACCGGGCACGGCTTCAGCAGGCGAAATCCAACCTTGAACGGACTCAGAAAAACAGGGAGCAGCTTGTTGACGTGCTTAACATATACAAAAAATCCCTTCCGGCAGACGTGAGGCAGGCGCATGCAGCTCTTGCCATTGCCAGGGACGTGATGGAAAACGCCAAAAAGAATAATGTCAGGTATGCCGAGCTTTACAATAGAGGCGTGGTTACGGAAAAAGAACGTGATGATGTAAGACTGATCTATGACAATGCCAGCAGCAGATTTTTACAGGCGGAAGCTGCGCTCGCGGCTGCAAACAGCAACCTTGGAAAGATTGATGCTACGGAAAAGGATATTGCCCAGGCCGGCGCCCAGGTTCTTGTTGCAAAGGCGGCTCTTGACGAAGCATCCATAAGACTGGGTTATACGAGGCTCCTGTCCCCCGTAAATGGCATAATCACAAGCCGCAATATGGAACTCGGCGAGGTGGTAAGCCCCGGCCGGGAGGTTATGACAGTTTCGGATCTCACAAGGGTGTATCTCAAGATATATGTCAGGGAGACTGACATCGGAAACGTGAGACCGGGCCAGCCCGCAGAGGTAAGGATAGATTCCATGCCAGGCAGGGTCTTCAAGGGTAATGTTTCCTATATTTCACAGGTAGCAGAGTTCACGCCGAAGATTATTCAGACCAAGGAGGAACGTGTTAAATACGTATATCTTGTGAAGATCTCACTCTACAATCCCGACCTTGCATTAAAACCGGGGCTGCCGGCAGATGCATGGCTGAAATGACAGGGACATTACAAACCCGGAGATGACATCAGATATTATGTATAATCCCTATATCAAGATAGAGCATGTAACGATGAGGTTCGGTGCTGCAACGGCCGTGGATGATGCATGTGTTGAAGCCGGCAGGGGTTCGGTGTTCGGACTTGTGGGTTCGGACGGTGCCGGTAAATCAACCCTCTTACGCATGCTTGCAACCATGATAAAACCAACAGAAGGCAGGATGAAAATAGCCGGACTCGATGTCGTTGCGGACAAAAGCAAAGTGAAAGAGATAATCGGCTATATGCCGCAGCGGTTCGGTCTTTATCAGGACCTGACCGTCATTGAAAACATGAATTTTTTCATGAATATTTTCGGGATCAGAAAATCGGAAAGAAAAGCCCGAATGGAAAAATACCTGGGTTTTTCCAATTTGCTGCCTTATCTAAACAGGCAGGCAGGCAACCTCTCGGGCGGAATGAAGCAGAAGCTGGGGCTTGCATGCGTGCTTGTGCACGAACCTGATGTTCTGATCCTCGACGAACCTACAAATGGCGTTGACCCGGTGTCGCGTCAGGAGTTCTGGGACATCCTTCTCGAAATGAAAAAACAGGGCAAGACCATAATGGTATCGACCGCATACCTTGATGAGGGCGAGAAATGCGACATGCTGGCAATGATGCACAAGTCAAAAGTCCTTCAAGTTGCAACGCCAACGGATATTCAGGCCCAGTATGCAAGCCTGGAGGAGGCCATGATAACGCGAATTGCTGAAATCGACGGGGAGATCTCAGGTGAGCATATCGGAAGATAACTCCATTGTCGTAGACAGCCTTGAAAAGCGTTTCGGCAAGTTCACTGCCGTAAACCGCATAAGCTTTTCCGTCAGAAAGGGGGAAATTTTCGGCTTCCTGGGATCAAACGGTTCAGGCAAGTCTACAACAATACGCATGCTCTGCGGGATACTGAAGCCAACCTCCGGAGGCGGCAGTGTGGCCGGATATGACGTGGTAAAACAACCCGATGAAATCAAAAGCTCGATCGGCTACATGTCGCAGAAGTTTTCCCTTTATGAAAACCTGACTCCGTTTGAAAACATCAGGTTTTATCTTGGCGTCTACAATGTGCCCGAAAAACTCTGGAAAGAACGGTCCCAGTGGGTCCTTGACATGGCAAGGATTTCAGAGATCAGAAACAAATTGACAAAAGACCTGCCGCAGGGCTTCAAGCAGAGGCTCGCACTAGGGTGTGCCATGCTCCACAAACCCGGCATAATATTTCTGGACGAACCCACATCAGGTGTTGATCCGATTACAAGAAGACATTTCTGGGAATTCATCCGAAAACTTTCCGAAGAAGGCATCACCGTATTCGTCACCACTCATTACATGGACGAGGCCCTCAACTGCGAGCGGATCGCCATGATAAACCTTGGCAATATAGTTGCGGAGGGATCCCCTGGCGAGATCATAGAAAAAGCATGCCCCGGAAAAAAGGGGGCCACGCTTAACGATGCCTTCATAAGGCTTATGGCAGGTAGCAGTTCATGAAAATCAGGAAGATCAACGCCATAATGATGAATGAGTTTCTTCATCTTGCAAGGGACTACAGGAGCCTTGCCATGGCTTTCGCCATTCCCATACTTCTTATTCTTCTCTTCGGATACGCTCTCAGCCTTGATGTCGAGCATATAAGAACAGTCGTGGTCGACCAGGACAGGACCGACATCAGCCGGGATTTCATCAGGGAACTGGGTGCGTCACGGTATTTTACAATCATAGCCTCGATCGATTCCACCAGAGAAATCGACGGTCTCCTTGACCACGGCAGGGCGTCTCTCGCCTTTGTCATCCCTCCGGGCTTCACGAAAAACCTGAGATCTGACAGGCTGGCGCCCATGCAGGTTATCCTTGACGGCAGCGATCCCAACTTCGCAAACATATCCATGGGATACGTGAACGGATTCATCAATGCCTACAACCAGGTTATTCTGGCGGACTTTCTTAACAGGGCAGGGATGGATGCAATGGACCCGCCGGTAAACGGACGTTTGAGGGTATGGTTTAATGAAAACCTCCTGAGCAGAAATTTCATCATCCCGGGCATCATAGCCATAATAATTATCATCGCAGGGACCCTGCTGACGTCCCTGGTAGTTGCAAGGGAATATGAAAACGGCACGATGGAAACGCTAAAATCCATTCCCCTGGGAGCATTGGAGTTCATGATAGGAAAGGCTGTCCCTTATTATCTTATTGCCATAATCGACGTCCTGGTCTCGATATTCATGGGTCAGCTCCTTTTCAACGTTGTCATGAAGGAAAGCTTCTGGATCATGATGTTCGCATCCACGCTTTATGTCTTTGTTGCAATCTCGATTGGCCTCCTGCTTTCAACTGCCATAAAGAACCAGCTTGTAGCTAACCAGGCTGCCATACTTATCACCTACCTCCCCTCGTTTTTGCTTTCTAATTTTGTGTTCCCGATCACCAATATGCCGAAAGTCCTTCAGCTGATAACCTATTTAGTGCCAGCAAAATATTACATAAGCATTTTAAGTGATATCTTTCTCAGAAATGTCGGCTTTGCTGCAGTCTGGACCGATTATGTAGTTCTTGCGGCAATACCTGTCATATTAAGCTCAATCAATTATCTGCTTCTTAAGAAGGAGGGGTTATGAGCTGGCTCAGGGTAAGAGAGCTTGTAAGGAAGGAGTTCATAGAGCTCTTCCGCGACAGGAGGAACAGGCCGCTACTGATCATCGCACCGCTCGTTCAAATACTTGTATTCGGCTATGTCGTAAATTTCGACATCAATAACATTCAGGTTGCCGTATTCGACCAGGCCCGCACCAATGAAAGCAGGGAGTTCATCGAGGCATTCAGCGGCAATAAAATATTCAGGATCACACACTTTCCCCAGAGTGAAGATGCGCTTGGCCGGCTGGTCATGGACAACAAGGTGGACATGGGCATCAATATTGCGCCCGACATGAGCGAAAAGATGAAGAAGGGAAATACCGCAGATGTCCAGATACTTGCCGACGGAAGCATGAGCAACATGGCGTTTATCAGGATATCATATACTATGATGGTGCTCGACCAGTACAACCGCATGATGATGAAGCGCATCTATCCTCAGGACATGCAGTTCGCTCAGGTGGACTTGCGTCTCAGGCAGTGGTACAACCCTAATATCAACAGCCGCCATTTCTTCGTGCCGGGTATCGTGGCGTTTCTCATCATGCTACTGAGTCTTCTCTTTACCTCCATTGCCATCATCCGCGAAAAGGAATCAGGCACGATGGAACAGGTTATAGTAACCCCGATAAAGTCATCCGAACTTATCATGGGAAAGACCATCCCCTTTATCATTATCTCGCTTTTACAGATGTGGATAGTCATTGCTTTCGCAAAATACTGGTTCGACGTTCCGATGGCGGGAAGCGCATGGCTCCTTTTCGCCGCATCGATCCTGTTTCTTATGAGTTCACTGGGAATGGGACTTTTCATCTCAACGGTCAGCAAGACCCAGCAGCAGGCAATGATGTCCACATTTTTCGTGGTGCTGCCTGTATTCATGCTTTCCGGTTTTGTATTTCCCATAAACAACATGCCGGAACCTGTTCAGTGGCTCACATATCTCAATCCGTTGAGGTATTTTCTTGTAATCATCAGGGGAATTTTTTTAAAGGGCGTGGGAATTCAGGTGCTGTGGGGGCAATTTCTGGCACTCGGTATTCTGGGAATTGTCCTCTTTACCGGCGCCACACTGAGATTCCATAAACGGCTGGACTGATAATAAAACTGGTGCGCTCGACAGGGATCGAACCTGCGACCTTAGGCTCCGGAGGCCTACGCTCTATCCAACTGAGCTACGAGCGCACATCCTCTATTTCTTCATCAAGTGGCCTACGGCATCATCGAGACCGTCAAGCGTCAGCTCGTACATCGGGAATATCTCGGATATCGCCATTATGGTCTCAGTGCCTGGCCATGTATATTCATGTTTGGGGTTAAGCCATACACTATGTCTGAAGGTTTTAGCAAGGAATACGAGACTGTCGACGCTGGGGCGTTGCATCTGCGAACCGTAATAAATGCTGCCGTAGCGGCTGTAAAGTTCGTAGGGTGCCATTGATGCATCTCCAACCATGACCAGTCTGGTCTCAGGGTCCAACCTGGTAAAGTCTTCGATTGGAAAGGCCTTGCTCATGCGCTGGGAATCCGCCCAGACCCTCGAATATACGGTGTTGTGGAAAAAGTAGAACTTCACGTCCTTGAACTGGGATTTGGCATGGTTGAACAGGACCTGTACCACATTTACATAGGGGTCCATCGAATAGCCGCCGTTGTCTATCATAAGAACGACCTTGAGTTTGTCCTTGAGTCTGCGGTCAAATACTATTTCTATTTCTCCGGCGTTCTTCATGGTTTCCCTGATCGTTTTTTCAACATTCAGGCTGTCTTTGGGGCCCGCAGGCACCATATATCTGAGGCGCTTCAAGGCATCTGAAATCTGTGCAGGACCGAGGCGCTGATCCTGTGTATAGTCACGGTATCGCCTTTCAAGCGCCACTTTGACTGCGGAATGGTTTCGCGATGTACCGCCAACACGCATGCCGCCCGGGTGAAATCCCGAATGGCCTACAGGCGACGTCCCGCCCGTACCTATCCAGCGGTTCCCTCCGTCATGGCGCTCCTTCTGGTCTTCAAGCCTTTTCCTGAAGTATTCCTCCAGTTCCTGAGGTGTAAGCTTCTTGACATCTTCCACACTCATGCCCAGAAACTCGGCCATCTTGACAGGGTCTTTCAGCCACTCATCGAGCATTGCGGCTATGGCCTTTTCTATCTCGTCGGCCAGGTCTTCCGGGAGTTCGCCCCCTTTGAAGTGGTGTGCGAACACCCTGTCATACATGTCGAAATAGCGCTCGCTCTTTATCATGACCGCCCGGCTGATGCAGTAGAGGTCGTCAAGACTCAGGATAAGACCCTTGTCAAGGGCCTCCTGAAGCCTGAGAAACCCTGTGGGGCTGACCGGAATGCCTCGGTCTCTGAGCGTATAGAAAAATTCCGAAAACATATTAAATTCAGGAGACAGGAATCAGGAGACAGGAGACAGTATAAAACCTTTTATGAACCGCCCCATATTCTTTCTCCAGACTCCCTGCTATTGACTCTTTATTTCTGTTTTTCATTCTGTCTCCTGACTCCTTACTTCTGACTCCTGTCTTTCCTAGTACCCGCCCGTGTACCTCTGGGCAAGTTTCAGGTCCTCGCTTTTCTTGAACAGAACGCCGAGGTATGGGACATCTTTTTTTGCAAGGTACTGCGTATCGAACTCCTTATCCATAAGCAGGATGCGTATCCAGTTTATGAGTTCGCGCGTTGCTGGCTTTTTCTCAATGCCTTTGACCTCTCTCAGCCTGTAGAAAGCCTCTATGCATGCTTCGCTTATCTTCTTTTCGATTGAAGGGAAATGTGCGAGCACGATCTTCCTCATCATGTCGGCATCGGGAAACGCTATATGGTGGAATATGCAGCGCCCGAGGAACGGGTCAGAAAGGTCTTTTTTTGCATTGGATGTAATGATTATGATAGGCCGGTTTTTCGCTTTTATCGTCCTGTCGATCTCGATTATGTCAAAGCTCATCTGGTCAAGGACATCCAGAAGGTCATCCTGAAAGTCGGTATCCGCCTTGTCGATTTCGTCTATGAGAAGAACGACACGGCTGTCTGCTGTAAAGGACTGTCCTATCTTCCCCATTTTTATATAGTCCTCTATGCTGCTCACGTTTCGAGACGAATCGCCGAAGCGGCTGTCATTGAGGCGTGTCAGGGTATCGTACTGATAAAGCGCTTCGACTGCCTTCATGCTCGATTTCACGTTCAGGATAATAAGCGGCATACCCAGGTTTTCAGCAATGGCATATGCGAGCAGGGTCTTGCCTGTGCCGGGTTCCCCTTTCAGGAGAAGGGGCATCTCAAGCCTGATCGATGCATTGACTATGCGGGCAAGTTCAGGATCAAGGACATAAGATTTTGTTCCGGTGAATGAGTCTTTTCCCATTGGCGTCTCCAAATAAATCTTTGATTTCATGCGGCATAACACACATAAGGGGGTGTTTCAATATCAGGGTTTTTTTGCTCCGGACACCCCTTTTTTCATGTGCACGAGGAAATATTCCCTGTTCTGCCAGAGGACTTCTGCGGCAGGAGACTTTTCTTTCAGAATTTCAACCTTGTATATGTCATCAGTGACGCACCATTCTTCGCCTGATTTTTTATACTGCTCAAAGAAATCACGGCTTGACGGAAAGCGCCTTATCTTCTCCTCTTCCGGAAGCTTCTCCACGCCATATTCAAGCTCTCCGTAATCATCGACAACTGGCGTTTTAATCCGCGTGTAAAAGTCGATGCCGTAATTGCTCATCTTGAACTGCACAGGGACGCTGCCTTCGGGGACATGCTCTCTGATAGCCTGGGCAATCGGCAAGGCCGATTTGTACGGCGTAACATATTTGGCAGCAGGCATGAGCAGTGAAAGAAAGAACACTGCCGAAAAGATGTAAATGCTGAAAAACCATCCCTGTCGGAGCCTGTTCCTGGCCACAGATGGCAGGAAAGTAAGGCACAGGAGCATGATAACAGGGACAATAATATAAGGCAGCCACCTGGTCATTGTAATAAGGCTTCCTTTATCAAATAGCGGCAGGAAAATTATCCCTATCCCTATGGCCGCTGACTGCAGCCAGACCGCAGAAGAAGCCAGCATGCCTGTCGGAACATGGCTGCTCTGCCTTAGAGCATCATCGCTCAGTCTGAATATATGCCCGAGCATAACCGATAGTGGTATGAAAACAGGCGCAATGTAGGGAACAAGCTTGGATGATGAAACTGAAAAAAACAGGAAAACAAATCCTGCCCAAGTCAGAAGAAAAACGGTCTCATCCTTTTTAAAAATAAACCCGATTTTAGGCCTCATATATTTTATGGCCTGCGGCAGATAGCCCAGCCAGGGTATAAACCCGCCTATCAGGATGGGAATAAAGAACCAGAAGGGTTCATACCTGTTGTGAATTTTAGTTGTGAACCTCTGCAGGTGCTCCCGGACAAAAAAGAAGTTGAAAAAATCAGGATTTGCGTTCTGCACCAGATATAGCCATGGACCAATCACCAACAGCAGTATAATAATTCCCGCGGGTGAAATCAGCCGGAAGATATCCCTGAACCGTTTCCTGAAGACAAGCCAGAAAAAGGCTATTGCAAAAGGGAAGACTATGCCGATGAGCCCTTTCGACAAAAAGGCCAGTCCGGCAAAAAAATACGCCAGATAAATCCATATCCGCTTGCGGCGTTCGCCTTCAAAAAACCTGTAGCATGACCATGTGCCCGTTGATACAAAGAATGTAAGCTGCATGTCGAGGACATGCGCCCTTCCCATTGCAAATTGATATATTGTTGTGGATAAAAGCGCCGCGGCAAAAAGCCCTGTCTTTTCGTCGTGGAAATGCCTGCCGATCCTATACGCAAGAATGATGCAGCCCCAGGCGCAAAGGGCCACGAAAAGCCGGGATGCAAAGGCATTTTCCCCGAAAATTTTAAATGAGACCGCCGTCGCCCAGTAATCCAGAACCGGTTTTTCAAAATAATCTACTCCCTTCAGCCTGGGGGTGACATAGTCACCGGTCTGGTTCATCTCCTGGGGAATCAGGCTGTAGCGGCCTTCATCAGGCTCAATAAGCGGAATTGCGGGCAACGAGGCAATATAAATCAGCAGCGGTATTATAAACAGAACAAGCCACTTTAATATTTTTGAAGCACTCTCTGTCATTTCTCACCCATTCACATTGCAAGCCTGTTTTGTCAATATATTCCTGAGCGTCCTGTGTCATCTTTGCAATAATACACCTAAACATGTTGAATACTTACAACATGCCTGATTAATCAATAGCCTGCGGGCATTCATGAAAACATGCCTTTTGAAATAAATATCGTTTCTTCATTACTGATCTTTCCATCATAACATACTGTTTTAACTTGGTTATTTTATTCAGAGGTGCCTGTGTCCAAATATATATCAATCATTACAATGCGCTAATTATGGCACTTTTTTTACAAAATGGCATGTAAGTTGTATTGACAAGAGTATGGGATATGTCTAAATATGGGCATATTAAAAGAGATTGCATAAACAACTAGAGACCCGCACCCTGAGCATTCATCTGTGAATCTCAAACTGACTAGAGAAATAAAAAACAAAGCATAAGGAGGAAAGGGTATGGGTAAATGGGGAAAATGGGTAATGCTCTTAGTTGTTGCAATGGCCTTTGCGATGCCTGCATGGGCTGTTGATCTGAAACTGGGGGGCAAATACGAGATTCAGGGCCGGTATTATGCAAATCCGTTAATCGTGGACATTCCAAATAATTTAACTTTCCCGACCACGGATATGTATCTTAAGCATTATTTCAATCTATATCCAACGCTTGTAGTAAATGACAAGATCAAGATCGTCGCTGACCTTGAAGTTTTTGACAACAAAATATCAAGGGATGACGAAGTTAACTGGGACGGTATTTACCAGTCTTATCCTAATTTCCAACCGACAGGCGCTATTGTGGACCCGGCACTCACTGCGTCAAAACTCAATACGCGTAATTACAAACCTTACAGCCAGTACAACACATTCACGGTTGATGCGCTCTATGCAGATGTCACAACAGGCATAGGCAAATTCATTGCAGGTAAAACAAAAGACTTCTCAGGTATCGGCTGGTTCATCCAGGTTCCTGCTGCAAAAGACTGGGCCTTCGGTCTTGTCTGGAACAAAAAGCAGGAATTGGGAACAGCTGCAGGAACAAAGAACCAGAACAACACAGGCGACCAGGATGAGTTCGAAGCTATTGCAAAACTTGAGAACGCCAATACCCTGTTCGACTTCAGGCTTGCATATAAATATTCCGGTGCAGGTCATGCACAGACCAGGATCTGGTATCCTCACCTCTGGTTCAACCAGAAGTTCAACGACCTGATTAAGATGAATATGAAACTCGCTTATGGAAATGGGCCACTAGTACAGACAACTTCACCGGTGGGATCAGAAATCGGAGCAGAAGAAGACTGGAAAACCGACAACGTATGGGGCGCATGGCTGGGCTTTGGATTCACACCGGCTAATGCTACAATACAGATTGACGGCGCATATCTTCCTGGCGCAAAGAAGCCTCAGTATGTATCTGCATACCTTGATGACGGCGAGAACCTTGACGCATGGCTCATGAATGATGTCCATGATATCTATGCATATGCATTTGAGACCTATGCGACACAGGCAGCACTCGGTGATCCCCGAGTTGACGGCAACTACAGTTTCACCAATGCGATACTGGGCCGCCTGAACCTTGCATACAAGTTCACAGACAAGCTGAAGGCTGATGTTAACTTTATTATAGGTCAGAAAGAAAACACAAAGTATCTTGAAAACTGGTACGCATCAAACAGTGCTCTTATAGGATATGGTGATGATGGCTATGAATTTTCAACTTACGGACTTGCTAACGCCGTTGCACCAACAAGCTTGGAAGGCAAGATCGTCAGATATTATTCAGACGATGATGGCAATCTTTGGCTAGAATACGCTGGCCCGAGCATGATGCCGGGAATGCTTCCTGATACTTCCTATCAATCAAGCGTAGCAAAAGATCTCGGCTGGGAAGTAAGAGGCCGCCTGAACTACGCATGGATGGATAACCTTTCATTTGGAATAGACCTTGCCTACTACAAGCCTGGAAACTTCTACAAGAATCTTGTTGAAAACGGCTTCAGGGAAATAGGTTCGCAGTATCTTACCATGCAGATAAACCCGATAACTGGACAGCCAATTCCTGAAACTATTTCCGTGAATACCTGGAATGGAACAGGAAAAGAGCTTAAAGACACATACGCAGCACGCTGGATTGCAAAGGTTACATTCTAATCCGAGCTGAATCACAATGCATTATAAGAGAGGCGCCGGAATCTCCGGCGCCTCTTCTTTTTTGTTCCTCAATATTGACATTCCAAATCTGATAAGCAATAGATAGCTGCAATGAAGACAAACTTGCAATTATTAACACTTCCACTGCCTTATCACATTAAGGTGGATCAATATTATTAAGGAGAGCCAATATGCTTATTAACTATATTAACGCAGCTATGCGGCGCGCACATTATGAAATACTTCCCGATGATAATACATTTTATGGAGAAATCCCTGACTGCCGGGGTGTATATGCAAATGCGACATCTCTTGAAAAGTGTAGAGAAGAGCTGGAAGAAGTCCTTGAAGAATGGATGTTGTTCCGTGTTTACAGGAATTTGCCTGTTCCCATAATTGAAGGAATTGAAATTAAGATCAAAAAAATGGCGGCTGCCTGATGCCAAAATATGGACCAATAAAACAAAAAATCTTGTTAATTTTTTAAAGAAATCCGGGTTTAAAGGTCCATTTTCCGGCGGTAAACACCCTTTTATGGTAAAAGAAGATATCACTTTGACAATACCTAATCCCCATCAGTCAGATATCGGCCGCGAATTGCTTATAAGGATATTACGGCAAGCAGGTATTACAAAAGAACAATGGGAAAAGTTATAATAAAAACCGCTGAATAACTACCCCTTAAGTATTTAACACCTGTATTGTTTGCAGTATCACTCCGATAAATCAATGTATAAATAAGTGCATCTCGCAGTTTTATCCAGGGGCATTTGTAACAGGAAAACGGGATCATGAACCTCTTGTTTTGCCCTTAAGTGATAAGTAGAGAAATCTTTGTTTTATCAAAGTATTAAGATTTCTCCTGAAATGACAAAAACCTGAGTTGCTCAGGAGTCTTTGCTTGATATGTGATCACAATCTTGAGTAAATTTACTCAATGTCTTGAGCAAATTTACCAGCAGAGGTTGTATGGCCTATAAGAGACCCGTCTTTATTGAATTGGTTAAACGTCTTGAAGAACCAGCGGCGTTTTATGCAAATACTCTCCGGGCCGCGCCAGACAGGCAAGACAACACTGGCGCACCAGGTCAGGGGATGCCACTTGAAGAATTTTTCCTGATGCACCCTGAGGACCTATTGAAATAGGTAAGAATAAAAGACTCCTGCATAACTGCCTCGACTGTCAAAATACCAAAAATCTAAGTTGTGCAGAAGTATTAAGAGGACGGTAATACATATTTATATTGCCTTACATTTTAATATATTGACAACTAACGCTATTATCATTACATATGCATATCGGAGGAAATACATTATGGCTATTACCGCAACGATAACATCAAAAGGACAGATAACCATACCGGCCAGATTCAGAAATATTTTGAATTCCAAGTCGGTTGAGATCGAATCTGATGGAGAAGTCGTTATTTTGCGACCCGTAAGAAAGGTTGGCGGGTCTTTGAGTAAATATGCAACCGAGTATATCCCGATAAAGAAAGCAAGGGAGAATGTGTGGGAAGAGGTGGTGCATGAAAGAAACCGTAATTCCTGATACCAATGTAATTCTTCGCTATCTGATTAAAGATGCCCCTGAGCATTATATTGAGGCAGACGCTTTTTTTGATAAAGTATATGAGGGCAGGGTAAATGCCATTATACTTGAGTGTGTCATTGCCGAATGTGTATATGTGCTGGGCAAGCTCTATAAGATTCCGCATGCCGAGATATCAGAGCATCTTATAGAATTGCTTAATTACAAGGGTATCTCAAATACCGATAAAAATGATCTTATTTCAGCCTTGAAACTTTATTCTCTTAACACCTTGGACATAGTGGATTGCATTGCTGCCGCAAAAGCGTCCGGCATGAATGCAAAGCTATTCAGTTTTGATAAAGACTTAAACAAGGCCTTCGTTACACTTATCAAGGGAAAATAAAATTCTTTTCAGTTATACGCAGATATCACGTATTATGCGTATAACGCATGATGATTGAATATCCAGTCCCTGACAGCAAATTATTTGAAAAGTATTTGTCCTAAGGAAAAGATTTTACAAAAGGCCTTTGCAATATCCCCCATCAATCGGGATCGAAGTCCCGGTGATGTAGGCCGCCTTTTCAGACGCCAGGAATGCCGCCAGATGGCCTATCTCGTCCGGGTCGCCGATGCGTTTTAGCGGTATCTCATTTTTCCAGAATTCAAGTATGTCTTCAGGTTTTCCATTATTAAGACCGGAAAGCTTTTTTGCAAGTTGTTTTACTCGCTCGGTCATGAAATAGCCGGGCAGTATGTTGTTGACAGTAATATTAAATGGGGCGAGCTCTCTCGAGAGCGTCTTTGCAAGCCCTATAACTCCGGCGCGAACCGTGTTTGAAATGATGAGCCCTTCGATAGGCTGTTTGACTGCAATTGAAGTGAGGTTGATTATGCGGCCCGAGTTCTTTTCCTTCATGAAGGGGATCGCAGCGCGAATCATGACAATCGTACTTAGAAGGTTCAGTCTGAAACCTTCTTCCCAGATACTGTCGTCTATTGCCTCAAAAGACATGGCCGGAGGACCTCCTGCATTCGTGACAAGGATGTCTATCCCGCCCAGATATTGTGCTGCTTTTTCGACAAAGATTTTTGCGCCGGACGGTTTGCTGACATCCGCAGTATAGGCGTTAACCTCGATCCCCAGTGACTTCAGTTCATCGCATGCTCTGTTTATATTTCCTTCGTCCCTTGAGCATATCGCCAGCCTGGCACCTTCAAAACCCAGTGATTTCGCAATCGAGAAGCCAAGCCCCCTGCTTGCACCGGCAACCACAGCAGCTTTTCCTTTTAGACCCAGTTCCATACATGCCTCCTTTTGTGGCTGATAGCAGACTTGATAATTCCGGACAATAAAATCATAATTTATAGCTACAGATTCTTTCATCTTTTTACGATAAGAATTTAGTACTGATTATATGTCCGGAGGAAATAATGAAAAGAGACCTTAAGGCCCTGTCGGAAAAAAACTATGACCTCCTCGTTATAGGAGGCGGCATAACAGGCGCATGCGTTCTATGGGACGCGGCATTAAGAGGCCTGAAAACAGCTCTCATCGACAAGTCAGATTTTGGCGCAGCTACCTCGGCTGCAACATCCAAACTGATACATGGCGGCCTCAGATATTTAAAGACAATGGAACTGGGCCTTGTCAGGGAATCGCTGCAGGAAAGGCGCATACTGGAAATGATAGCCCCGCACCTCGTGTATCCGATGCCTTTTATTTTCCCGGCATACGGATGGGGGATGCGCGGGCTCCCGGCGGTAATATCGGCCATGGTGTTTTATGATTCTCTGGCCTACGACAGGAAATGGATCAATGACGATGACAGAAAGATTCCCGCGCACGAGAGACTCAATGCCGAAGAAATCCTTGAACTGGCACCAGGCCTTGTAAAGGATGGCCTCAAGGGCGGCGTTGTGTACCATGACTGCCAGATGTACTCGCCTGAAAGACTGACTCTCGAATTCATACTCTCCGGTGTCGAATACGGCGCGGATGCGGCAAACTACACCGAAGTGACTGAACTTATTACCGAAGGCGATGCCATAACCGGCGTCAAGGTGCGGGACATACTGTCAGGCGAGGAGTATTCCATCCGCTCCAGGGTTATAATAAATGCAACAGGTCCCTGGGCTGACCTTATGCTGGGCAAACTCAAGGGAAAGACCCATCACGGGCTTGTCAGATCAAAGGGCATTCATATAATCACGCATGCCATAGGCAAGGACAAAGCTATAACCCTTCAGACCCCTGGCGGCAGACATTTCTTTATAATCCCCTGGAGAGGCCACAGCCTCATAGGTACAACGGATGAGCTCTTCAAGGGAAATCCCGATGATTTCAAGGTGACGGAAAACGATATCCAGGGTCTCATAAGCGAGGTTAACGAGGGGTATCCTACTGCAAATCTTAAGCGTTCCGACGTGCTGTTCCACTATGGAGGACTGAGACCCATCGTCGAAAAGGAAACAAGCATAGAAGTAGAAGTATATGATGCCTCACGCAAGTATGAGATATACGATCATGAGGCGGATGATCAGATAAAGGGTTTCATTACAGTCATTGGAGGAAAGTATACCACATCGAGAAACCTTGCCGCACAACTTGTCGACCTCACCGTCAAGAAGCTGGGAAAAGATGCCTTGCCCTGTATGACTCACACTACGCCGATTTATGGAGGTGACATAACCCGGTATTCAACCTTTGTAGAAAGGGCGAAGATAAGAAGGCCTGCCGGACTGTCAGATGAAATAATAGAAAACCTATGCAGAAACTACGGGACCAGGTATCTCGACGTAATAGCTTCCGCACCTAAAAAACTGGAAAGGGTCTCCGATAGCCTCCCTGATATTATGGCCGAGGCGGTTTATTCATTGAAAAATGAAATGGCGTTAAGGCTTTCCGACATACTTTTCAGAAGAACCGGCATATGCACCCTTGGAAATCCCGGAATCGATGTCATAGAAAATATCGCTTCCATTGCAGCAAAGGAACTCAAGTGGACTAAAGCAAGAAAGGCCCTGGAAATCGATTCAGTGCTGTCGGTATTTGAAACGCTGAAGGAATAGGTGTCAACCAACAAGGCTGATGAAAAGATTTTCAAGGGGAAGAATGTTCTCCTTGTCAATCCCTGGATTTATGATTTTGCCGCCTATGACATGTGGGCCAGGCCCCTGGGACTTCTTTATATCGCCTCACTGCTCAGATCATACGGCTGCGAAATCACCTACATAGATTGTCTTCAATCAGGCCCTACGCCAAGAAAACCGGGAGGACATGGAAAATTCAGAAGGAAGATCGTCGGAAAGCCGTCTGTGCTTGACTTTTTCCCGAGGAATTATTCCAGATACGGGATAGACCCTGATGAATTCGACAACAGATTAAGAGGCCTTCCCGAACCCGATGCAATTCTTGTAACATCGCTCATGACATACTGGTATCCCGGGGTAGTCGAGGCAATCGGGCGGATAAAAAAAATATATTCGGGAATTCCTGTTCTTCTCGGCGGCATATATGCGACACTTCTGCCCGGGCATGCCTCGATGTTCTCGGGTGCCGATATAATAATTCAGGGTGAAGGAGAAGCAGCTGTTGTTGAAAACCTGTGCTCGATGTGGGACATGCAGAAACCCTGTCTTTCAGGTATGGCAGACCTTGACGTGCTACCCTATCCTGATTTTGACCTTACAGTCCCGCCATATGTATGCATACAGACATCAAGGGGATGTCCCTATAGATGCACTTACTGCGCATCAAAAATTATGAACAAAGGCTTCAGAAGGCGTGACCCTGCAAAAGTGGCCGATGAAATCGGATTCTGGAATTCCAAGGGAATACGGGACTTTGCATTTTATGATGATGCTCTCCTATACGAGCCCGAGCTGACGGCAGTTCCCCTTATGGAAGAAATTATAAAAAGGGACATCAGGGTGCAATTTCATTGTCCTAACGGTCTGCACGCAAATTCAATAAGTGAGGAAGTTGCCATACTGATGAAAAAATCCGGCTTCAGGACAATCAGGCTGGGCCTTGAGACGTCAGACCCTGTTTTTCAGACTGCAACAGGTTCAAAGGTTACGAATAAAGAGTTTCTTCAAGCAGTCAAAAATCTTCATAAAGCGGGATATGCCGATAACGACATCGGAGTATATGTGCTTTGCGGCATGCCGAACCAGTATATCAGAGAGGTTATCGATACGGTTAATTTCATAAAGGCATCAGGGGCGCGCCCTATGATAGCAGAGTATTCACCGATTCCAGGTACTGCCTTATGGTCGGAAGCCGTCAGGATAAGCCCATTCCCCATAGAGACGGAACCTCTGTTTCACAACAACTCGATCCTTCCGTGCCGCTGGGAAAATCTTACGTATGAGATGTACAAAGAATTGAAGGCTGAGATTAAATAATCTTTTTCTTCAAGGATGCCGGATTATCTGGAAAGCCATTCCCTCAAATAGTCGTCGTTTGTTGTAGATAAAATCTGTATGCCCATCCCGTATTCAGGGATATTTCTTACCACTATGCCTTTTATGCCGATATCCTTGCCGATATTGTATTCATCAATATTGATAATGACAGTTTCACCATGATTGGTAGGGTTCTGAGATTCAACAAAGATACCGCCTCTGCTTATATCACGTATACGGACATTCTCAAGCGCCTGGGTGCCCCCTTTGAATAATGCGGCACATCCTAGTTTTCGCCTGGGATATTTTCTCTTCTCTTCCATAGACACCCTCCTTAAAGAGCATGACAATTTTAAATTTTAATATCGTCAAGTTTCTTATGAAATCTTTAATATTTTATATAAAATTCTGTCAAATTTTTTTATTGGAAAACTTGAGGAATTTCTATTAAATTTTACACTTTAATATTAAACAAATTCAATTCTTTAGGTGTCTGAAGTTCCTTTATTCATTATCAATGGAAAATATCCACTTTTTTGATATAATATGTCTTAATACACTAAATCCAGAACCATGGGAGATAAGGCATGAAGAAAGAGACAGTTCGAATATTAGTTTTTACATTCATCATTATGCTGCTTGCATCCTGCGCATCGCTCGAAACAAAACCTTTACAAGAAACAACATATATTTCCCTGGATTATGGAGTGGACATTTCAGATGACTTTTCAAATACATTTTCTTCCATAAAAAAAGTGGGAGTCCTTACAGATATCTGTGTAGCCGAACATATGCATTCACTTCTTCTCAACGAATCCATAAGTGCAGGCCAGGAGGCTATCGCAGGGTTTCAAAGCATTCTTAAAAAAAATAAAAAGGGTCCGGTTTTATGCCCGGCTCCCTTTGTTGGATCATATATCACCGATCAAACCGGGGTTGATGTTAAAATTGGAACCGTCATTGAAAATAGAACACCTCCTTTTGTGTCACCCGCTTTCTCCGATAACGATAAAGAATACAATGAAGCTCTTACAACAATAATAGCCCTTGTAGCCGACATGCCGAATAAAAGCGAAAACCGGAACAGCTCATTCAAACCGGATGAGAATATAATCAAATCTCTTTCCGTTATTGCAGGCAGAACAGGCTCCGATGCCCTTCTCGTCGTCATAGGACAGGCACAGATATACCTCAGAGACAAAAACAACAAGATCATCGATGATGAAACCGGTGTCGGTTTTTCGAATCCCTCTCCAGATTCAATCCAAATCATTGACATGAGAAAGGATGATATTGATTCTCTGGCCGTGTTTATAGATTTTAAGAGCAATCAGGTAATCTGGTCCAACTCGATTAGGTTGGATCTTCCCCGGGATGGCAAAGATTATAATTTCTTCTTCAGAGATGTCTTTCCCGTTCTCATGTTAAAAGGAATTTTGTTCAAGTAGCGGCTTATGCTGACAGGATTGCCATAAAATTCCGGCTCTACCCGGTTGACGCAGGGGTTTTACATGAAAAGGATTATAATATTGCTTTGCATCGCCTGCATTATGATGAGCGCATGCGCAATGGTAAAAAAAAGATTTAATGCCTCGGTTGATAAACCAGCAGGCACTGCCCTAATCGACGGAATCAAGGAAAAAATCTTAATAAAAAGGGACATCCTCGGTATTCCGTATATCGAAGCAGGCAGCGAGGAAGACCTGTTTTTCGGTGCCGGTTATGCAATGGCCACTGACAGGCTGTGGCAGATGTATCTTAGAAGTATGGCCATGCAGGGCAGACTTTCTGAATTAACCGGAAAGGACATGCTTCAAACCGACATTTATTTCAGGACTCTCGGAATAAAAAAATATGTGGATGATGCCCTTATTTCTCTTGATAAAAAATACATGCTTTCTCTTGAAAGTTTTTCAAAGGGCGTTAATGCCTATCTTAAAACAAAAAAATACCTTCCCGCAGAGTTTGCCATAACAGGATACTCGCCTGACCCGTGGACACCGGCTGACAGCCTGTACTGCTTCAGCGCAATAGGCTTCGGCCTTTCATACAACCTTTACGAAGAGCTCGATTATCTGTCAATTGCCTCACAGCTCGGATATGAGAAAACGGCATGGCTTTTTCCTGTATACCCGGGAGCCAATCTTGCCCAGGATGAAATGAAAAAACTTGAAGATATCCCTTTTCATGATTTGACAGGTGAAAAAAATGAAAAGCACAGTACAAAAAATTACCTGGATAACATAATCCCCAGATCTTTGCCGGCATCAAACAACTGGGCGCTTTCGGGTGCAAAAGCGCTCGGTGGAAAATCAATAATTTGCAACGACACGCACCTGATTCCGACAACACCTTCAAACTGGATGATCATGCACCTTAAATGCCCTGGATATGAAGCAGGGGGCGTACTTGCACCCGGGCTTCCGGTTGTCGTTCTCGGTTATAACGGGCATGTCGCCTGGAGTGCGACCATGGTCTGTGCAGATACGCAGGACCTTTTTGTTGAAAAACTTAAAACAGACAAGAACGGCCTCATGTACCTTTATAAAGGCGAATGGTTGCAGGTAAACCAGAGAAAGGAAGTGTTCTATACGAGATCGGGTAAACCGGTGGAAAAAATTGTTTCCTCAACATGTCACGGCCCGATGTTAAATACAAATATACAATCACTGCCCTTTTCACCGGTAATCATGCCTGACGCAAACAGGTATGGCCTGTCTCTTGCGTGGATGTTTCAGGGCATATCAGATACGTATGCAGGATTTTACAAACTTGCCGTGGCAAATGATATTAATGAGGCAAAGAAAGCCATATTGAATATCAAGGCTATGTACCTGAATTTCATATATGGTGACAGCGATAATATTGCCTGGCAAGCCTCTGGCCTATGCCCGCTTAGAAAGAAAGGTCGCGGGCTGTTTCCATCTCCGGGCTGGGACGGGGAGTATGACTGGGCTGGAAATGAGCCGGTTGAAAAAATGCCCAATGACATGAACCCCTCAAAAGGTTATCTTGCAACAGCCAACAATATGACAGTCCCCCAGGATTATCCCGTTATGATATCGAATTCATGGGCAAAACCCGAGAGATTTGAAAGAATTGAAACTCTGCTTGCCCCTATGAATAATGTCACAACCGGTGATATGATAAGCATGCAGGTTGACAGGTATTCGATCATGGCATTCAAGGTTCAGAAAATGCTGTTTGAAGGTGATTCAGCTGCTGAAATAAATAATGCAATAGCCCGCCTCGCACCGGAAGATCAAGCCAAAGCCAGAAAAGCACTAGAGCTTCTTGACCCAAAAGTTTTTAACTGCATGATGACGCCGACATCCATATATGCAGCTGTTATGGGAACGTTCTACCATACGGCAACAATAAATACGTTCATGGATGAATTCGGACCGACCGATAACGAGCCATGGACGGCATTCGGGAAACTTACCGGACAGCTTAAAAACGCCAGGACATTTCTTAATGAGACAAACCCATATGGAGATACAGGCTGGAAGTCTTTTGAATCATTAAACAATCTGGGTTATTCTGCACCGGAAGACCATATCCTCTCAAGGAAGGACTCCCCTTTCTGGGATGATACGAGAACCGAAAAAAAGGAAACCAAGGCGGATATAATTGCCGCCTCTCTAGCCGATGCGGTAATCCTTTGCGAGAAGAATATGGGACCTGACCCCAGGGACTGGCAATGGGGAAAGCTTATTCATTTTGTATTCAAGCATGACATTACCAATTCGCTGCCGTTTGGGGCTTTCGATGACTATTTTAATCCCGGAATCTATCCTGCCGGCGGTGACTGGGCCACCATCAATGTTGCAGGATTTTCATGGACAGACAATTCTTTCGAAGTGATCGAGGCCCCTGTCATGCGCATGATAGTAAATTTCGGCGAGTCTGATCCTGCCGCTTACCTTGTCACCGTACCCGGCCAATCCGGTAATCCTTCAAGCCCTCACTATAAAGACATGACAGAAGAATTCTTTATCACCGGAAAAATCCACCCAATGCCGTTCAGTGATGAAAATATAAAAGCACAATACACAGACGTGCTGGCACTGATACCGAAATGATCTCTATTATAACGCCCTGCCTTTTTACATATCCTTTGTTATGAACTTGTTATAACTGGACAGCCAGTATGCAAGCAGATAGTCCACGCCAGGGCTTACATCCCTCGGATTGTCGCAGCCGCACTCGTGTATCACAAAAGGATTTCTCTGCCATAAAAAGTCGGAATGGCACTGATTGGGGACGGGGAACGCTTTTATTGCCTGAGGATCGGCATTGCCCAAAAGTTCTCTCATAAAAGCAGACTCGGCAAAAATCTTATCCAGCGTTACCGATAAGGGATCCAGCTCATAGGTTGAAAGATCGCGCGGGGGAAGATAATAATTTGCATTCGGTGCCGGTCTGAACTCTGTCAGGTCCTGGATAAGCTGAGCATAATAGGGGTCTTCAACACTCAGGTTCCTGTCCCAACCGCCCTGGCTCATGTATACGTTGTTGAACCATGCATTATGGGACAGTCTGGTAAATGTATGGAAATTATCGTTGAATTCCTTAATAAGCCATTTATAGTCGTCCTCGCTGAAATATACCCTGCCCAGCCTCAGGGTATTGTACCAGCAGTTGTGCCCGAGATTGTTGCCGTAAAACTGTGAGTAGCGGTTCATAAAATTGATATCTGAGATTCTCAGCGTTGCCCTGTTTGCATTGAGGAGCATCCTGCCAAGTTCCTTTTTGAATCTGTCGCCGCCTGTTACATGATATGCGATCGTGCAGAAGGCAAGCCTGTAAGTCGGTATCACTTCCGGGGCAACCACGCTTGCCTTGTCGTCCTCTGCCCATATGTTCCAGTTGTGATCTATGAGAGAATCAACCACTTCGTGGACGTCTGCTCTGATTTTTGAGCGCATCGATTCATCATCAACAAGGTCATATGCTAGGCTCATTCCGAGGAACCACCCGGTATACTGGTCACGGCTCGTATTCCCCCACCAGAAATCGCCTGCATAAGGGCCTTCTTCGACCCTGTGACACCCTCCGTCGTTGTCGCATGCCTCATCTCCGGGATATGAAATGGCGATCTGGGGTGCCCAGTAACGTGCTATATACCCGTTGGCGCCCGTGACGTGAAGATAGCCGTCAAGGGTATCAACAGTACGTATGGCATTCGATTTGGCATCCGGATCACCGGTTACATAATAGCGCAGAGCCTGGCTTGCGAGATATGTTCCCGTCCATATGCATGAATCGCCGAAGCCGAAACCCTCATATTCCGTTCTGTCATCATCCTTGAAAAGGACATCTACTGTCCCGCCATAATATGGCTGATGCCATTTTACATGCCATGCGTCATATTCTATGGCCTTTTGTCTGAGCTGCCCACCCAGAATGCTTTCATCATAATCCCTTGTTTCAACCGGATTCTGGGGCCAGGGCGCCACATACCCGTCATCTTTCAGACAGCCGAACGACAGAACGCATATACAGAAAAGCAAAACAGGCAAACAGTTACGCATAAATCACCCCC
>CAYNVT010000042.1:0-9114 GCA_964400685.1 uncultured Bacteriovoracaceae bacterium
ATCCGGTGAAAAAGATGACGAGCGAACCCGCTTTGATTTCACCGTTAAGCTTTTCCCAGTCTTTAATGTCGTTTACGGTGAGCTGATAATCCGGATTCATACTGCACTTTTTTCTCACATCGATGACTACGGCCGGAAGGATTAGTTCCCCCACTCCATATGCATCTACGGATTTTCCCTTTTCATAAAAGCTGCTTGCCGCGTTCATATGGGTGGCGCTGTGTTCGCCTATCGAGAAGCTTCTAAGGTAATAGCCCTCTTTTTTAATTGAGGCCTCATCATGAAAAACGACCGGCGGGTCTCCCGGCCACAGAGGGATGCCGGGCTCTATCGTATGGCTCAAGTCTGCCACTCTGGAATATCTTATTTCTTTTGCTTTTCTCTGCTCAGGCGTTACGGCGCATGATGTTAGCAGCAGGCAGACTATAAAAACGGTAATTATTCGTTTATTCATCATGGCTTCGAATATTCTCAAAAGCCGGGGATTACAGCAACCTCTTTCTCATAGACAGGCATTTTATCTTTTTTGCTTTTTATCTCCCTAGCACGAAACGCGCTGCAATCACCTACAGCAGGTATATCTATGCCCGATTCCATACTCCGCCTGTTTATGTTTTGTTAGTTTTAATTAGAAATTTTATTTGCCAAATTCGTGTTGCATAACGTGTAAATAATAATTCAAATCAACTATGCCGATGCTGTATGATATTGAATATGACATTTAATAAAAGTAAAAGAAGAGAAAAATAGAAAATGGAATCACAAGTCATATCGAAAAAGCGGGTGACAGATCATGGCGAAGTTCTGACCGGAAAACGCGAGGTCAATGCCATGCTTGATCTGGTGAAACAGGAAACTGAGCGGATAGAATCCCGCTTTCTCGAACCAGCCTGCGGCAACGGTAACTTCCTTACCGCGATTCTTCAGCGCAAACTCGCCGTTGTCGAGAGGCGCTACAAAAAATCGCAAGTGGACTTCGAGCGTTATGCCGTATTGGGGGTCTCCTCGATATATGGAATTGACATTCTGGAGGATAATGTGCGCGAGTGCAGACAAAGGCTTTTTAAAATATTCGATTTACATTACTCGGGCCTGTTCAAAGAAGCGTGCAAAGGCAAATGCCGAGAAGCGGTTAAGTTTATTCTGGATCGTAACATCATCTGGGGGGATGCTCTGGACCTCAAGACCTGCGATGTCCCAAGACGCCCGATAATCTTTTCCGAGTGGTCTCCTGTGAACGGCGGCCTGCTCAAACGGCGGGACTTCATGTTGTCTTTCCTGCTGAACAAGAAGCACCAAATGTCGCTCTTGAACGACGAGGGAGATTTTGCCGATATCAATGAACCTGTAAAGGAATACCCCCCAGTCCACTTCATGGAGATAACCCATGTTCAGCAGTAGCGGCTATAACCCCGATGTTCTTTCCTGCATCGCCAACCTGAGCAGCGATGAGGTATTCACCTCGCCAGAACTTGTGAACCGGATTCTCGATTTGCTGCCGGAAGATATCTGGAGCAACAAAAAGGCCACTTTTCTCGATCCGGGGTGCAAATCGGGAGTGTTCCTGCGTGAGATAGCCAGACGCCTCGACAAGGGGCTGGAAGGGCAAATCCCTGACCGCCAGAAACGGATCAATCACATATTCAGGAACCAGTTGTTCGGGCTAGCCATTACAGAATTGACCTCGCATTTATCGCGCCGGTCCGTGTACTGCTCCAAAACTGCCAACGGGAGGTATTCTGTCTGCGATGCCTTTGAAAAGCCCGAAGGCAACATTCGTTTCGGGCGCGTGGAGCATACATGGGAGAAGGGCCGCTGCCGCTACTGCGGGGCCAATGAGGAGAACTACAAACGGGGCGGCGAACTGGAAAGTCACGCCTATGCTTTCATTCATACCGACAAGCCGGAGGAGATATTCAATATGAAATTCGACGTTATCATCGGCAATCCGCCCTATCAGTTGAGCGATGGAGGGTTCGGGGAAAGCGCCCGTCCAATTTACCACTTATTCGTTGATCAGGCAAAAAAACTCAACCCACGATTTTTAAGTATGATTATCCCTTCACGTTGGTTTGCTGGAGGAAAAGGGCTGGACGAGTTCAGGGAGTCGATGCTCTCTGACGATCGTATGCGCGTGATCGATGACTTTCTCTCAGCATCCGACGTGTTCCCTGGAGTGGGTCTCAAAGGTGGCGTCTGCTATTTCCTTTGGGACCGGGACAACCCGGGGCTGTGCCGAGTTACCACTCACTTTAAGGACTGGCCCGTTACGTCAGCAACGCGCCCACTGCTTGAGAAGGGCGCTGATGTATTCATCCGTTTCAACGATGCTCTGTCGATCCTAAAGAAGGTTATTACTATTGAGCGCGGCTCATCCGACTTTCTGGCGCTTCCTGAACAAAAGCGCTTCGACAAACTAGTTAGCTCAAGGAAGCCTTTTGGGCTTGAGACTACTTTCAAGGGCAAGACCGCTGGGGAAACCGATGATCTGCTGATATACCAAAACGGTGGCACTGGATATGTTGCCAGAAAGTCGATTACGACTGGCACTCACCTCATCGATAAGTGGAAGCTCTTCATCGGTCGAGCCGCTCCGGGAACCGGTAACAAAGACACCTACCCTCACAGGATCATCAGCACACCATTCGTCGGCGAGCCTCGAAGCATTTCTACGGAGACCTATCTCTGCATCGGCCCATTCGATTCCAGGAGTCAGGCCGAGAATGTTTTAACCTACCTATCCTGTCGACTGACGCGTCTTTTGATCCTTCTACGCAAGCCTTCGCAAGACACAACACGTAAGGTTTACACCTTCGTACCAACCCAGAATTGGACAAAGCCTTGGAACGACGAAAAGCTATACAGGAAATACGGCCTGTCGAAAGCAGAAATTGCGTTCATTGAATCCATAGTCCGCCCAATGGAGGGGAAGGATGAATAGAGAACAGGTGTTACAGTCTTTGAGAATTATAAAATCCGCCGGGTCTATGATGAGAAATCTGAAACCTGGTATTTTTCGGTGGTGGATATCGTGGCGGCGTAAACCAGCTGCCGGATTTTAAGACCACCCTAAAATACCGGAACAAACTGAAGGAACGGCTCAGAGCTGAGGGCAGCCAAACGGTGACAAATTATCACCAGATAAGAATGATTGATGTTTCGGCATGAGTAGCTTTCCAAAAGGGTAAAGGTGGAGAATATGGAAAACGACCGGTCGCTCGTCGCTTTTGAGAAGCACAAAATACGCAGATTCTATGACGAACAGAATGAAACCTGGTATTTCTCTGTCATTGATGTTGTTGGCGCCCTAACTGACAGCGCAAATTCTCGGGATTACTGGTTTAAGATGAAAATCCGCGTTAAAACTGAGGATGGGCTTGAACTGTCGACAATTTGTCGACAGTTGAAAATGAAAGCCTCTGATGGAAAAATGCGCGAAACCGATTGCTCGGATGTTCAAGGCTTACTGAGGATCATTCAATCAATTCCATCGCCCAAGGCAGAACCCTTCAAGCAATGGCTGGCCAGGGTCGGCTATGAACGCATTCAAGACATGAGCGATCCGGCGCGGTCGCTGGACAGAGCACGGAAATACTGGAAAAAACATGGGCGCAGCGAGAAGTGGATTCAGCAGCGGATGATGGGACAGGAAACCCGCAACAAGCTTACCGACTACTGGAAAGACCACGAGATCAAGGGAGAGGATGAATATGCCATCCTCACCAACATCATCCACCATGAATGGAGCGGTGTTTCGGTCAAACAGCATAAAGAGATCAAGGGATTGAAAACTCAGAATCTGCGCGACCATATGAGCGAGGCGGAACTTATCTTCACTGCCCTGGCAGAGCTTTCTACCCGTCAGATTGCTGAAAGCACACAGGCGACAGGGCTGCCGGAAAATGCCGAGGCTGGCATAAAGGGCGGGCGAATCGCCAAAGGAGCGCGGCTGGAACTGGAACAAAAAACCGGACGCAAAGTGGTGACCGGTGAAAACTTCCTGCCTCCAGGTGAAACCAGGAAGAAATTGAGAGGTCCCGGCAATGAGTAAGGAGTTCTTTCCCCCGCGCCCGTCGTCAAAACCAACGATTTACGCCTACGAGGACACACACCCGCAGTACGCTGGGCTGCTCAAGGTGGGCTACACGACCGTGGATGTGCAAAGCCGTGTGGCACAGCAGTATCCGACGAAGAAGCCAGGCAAGCCGCCATATCGGATCGTTCTAGAAGAATCCGGTATGCGCAATGACGGGACTGTCTTTACCGACCGCGAGATTCACCGGATGCTGCGAATCAATGGCGTCAAGAACCCTGATGGCGAGTGGTTTTGCTGTACGGTAGACCAGGTGAAGGCGGCCATTATAGCGGTGCGCACTGGTCAACTGAACGAGGAGAACCGGTCGCTAGATTTTAAGATGAGACCTGAGCAGGAAGCGGCGGTCGAGAAAACCGCCGGGTATTTTAAGAGTTTCCGAAAGGACAACCACGATAAGCCGCCGCACTTCCTTTGGAATGCCAAGATGCGTTTCGGTAAGACCTTTGCCGCTTACCAGTTGGCGAAGAAAATGGGCTGGAAAAAAGTGCTGGTACTCACTTTTAAGCCTGCCGTACAAAGCACCTGGGAAGAAGACCTGAGGTGTCATGTGGACTTCAAGGGCTGGCAGTTCATCAAGCCAGGTGGCCTTTCCTATGAAGAGACCGACAAGAAAAAGCCGTTTGTCTGTTTCGGGTCGTTTCAGGACTACCTGGGCCGTAACACCAGCACTGGCGGAATCAAGACCAAGAACGAATGGGTACACACTACCAATTGGGACTGCGTGATTCTGGACGAATACCACTACGGCGCCTGGCGGGAAAACGCCAAGGAACTGTTTGAGGCCGAGGATGAGAAGGAAGTCGCGTTCGGTGTGGGCCAAGGCGCTGAATTCCTGAAAGAAAGGGAAGAAGAGATCGAAGACATTATGCCGATAACGACGGACGGCTATCTCTACCTCTCGGGCACGCCATTCAGGGCGATCGCATCGGGCGAGTTCATCGAGGAGCAGATATTCAACTGGACTTATTCAGACGAACAGAGGGCCAAGCAGGACTGGAAAGGTCCCGACAACCCGTATGCCGCGCTACCACGAATGGTGCTACTGACTTATCAACTACCGGACGCGATCCGGGAAATCGCCATGCAGGGAGAGTTAAACGAGTTTGATCTGAATGTATTCTTTTCTGCCGACGGTATCGGCAAAAAGGCTGCTTTCAAATATGAAGATGAGGTCCAGAAATGGCTCGACTTGATTCGCGGTTCGTTTATGCCGACCAACATTGACAATTTGAAACTCGGAGCACAGAAGCCACCAATGCCGTTTTCGGATGTCCGGCTTTTAAATGTTCTTTCACACACATTCTGGTTCCTGCCAAGCGTTGCAGCTTGTTATGCCATGAGGAATCTACTCGTGAAAAAGCAGAACCGGTTTTACCACGATTATAAAGTTATCGTAGCGGCGGGGAGCACCGCCGGAATAGGAGTAGCGGCTTTACCTCCTGTACAGGAGGCGATGGACAATCCCCTTACGACGAAAACTATCACGCTATCCTGCGGTAAGCTGACAACGGGCGTGACTGTGAAGCCATGGACGGGCATCCTTATGCTGCGTAACTCCTCCAGCCCGGAGACATACTTTCAAGCGGCCTTTCGTGTACAATCGCCCTGGTTGGTGCGCAACCCAGACGGCGCATCTCCAAACTCCGAGCAGATTATCAAGGAGGAGTGCTATGTCTTCGACTTCGCCCCGGATCGGGCATTGCGACAAATTGCCGACTACAGTTGCCGATTAAACATCAACGATGCGAACCCGGAAAAGAAGGTGGAAGAGTTCATCAGCTTCCTGCCGGTTCTGGCTTACGATGGCAGTTCCATGAAGCAGATTGATGCCGCTGGTATTCTTGACATGGCGATGAGCGGAACGACGGCAACCCTGTTAGCGCGGCGTTGGGAAAGCGCCCTGCTGGTGAATGTGGATAATGACACTCTGCGCCGTCTTATGAATGATAAGAAGGCGATGGATGCACTCATGAGCATTGAGGGTTTCCGCAATCTGAATCAGGAAATCGAAACTATCATAAATAAATCGGAATCAGTAAAAAAGGCCCGCAAGGAAGCCAACGATAAGGAACTATCCGAGAAGGAGAAGAAAGAACTTTCCGAAGAGGAAAAAAAATACAAGAGCCTGCGAAAGCAGATTCAGGAGAAACTTATTAAGTTTGCTACACGGGTACCAATCTTCATGTATCTAACTGACTTCCGTGAGAGAACTCTGAAGGATGTGATTACTCAACTTGAGCCAGGCCTTTTCAAGAAGGTTACGGGTCTGACAGTTAAGGAATTCGAGTTGCTGGTCAGTCTGGGAGTCTTCAACAGCGCCCTGATGAACGACGCGGTGTACAAGTTCAAACGCTACGAGGACGCCAGTCTGAGTTATACCGGGATCAACAAACACGAAGGCGAAGATATCGGTCTATACGACACTGTTATTACCCGTTCGGATGCACAGAAGGTCTTCGAAAATGTGGCTGAGTATGCTGACGAAAGAATGAGCTAATGCTTGCATTTGACTTTGAATCTAATATCAAATGACATTTCTCCCGGCTGCCGTTCAACAAATATGACCTACTATTTTACCTAGCAGAAATAAATTCAAAATCAGGAAATAGTTTTCAATCAATTTCTGACAATAAATCTTAGAAAAAACATAGGGATCTATGGATGATTTTCTTGACTTGTCTGAAATGAGAATTAATTATTTTAAAAAGGAATAGCCATATGGCAAATGGAATCAGCAAACGGAATAATGGCCACATATCACCGTTCGAGCGAATCAGACGAACGACGGAAGCGGGTAATGAATTCTGGTCAAGCCGGGACTTCGCAGCCGTTCTTGAATACGGCGATTACCGCAATTTCGAGGCAGTAATTGAAAAGGCCAAGTTCGCTTGCTTCAACAGCGGGCATCGGGTAGAGGACCATTTCGTTGACGTCACCGAAATGGTCACAATTGGAAGTGGAGCAGAGCGACCAATAAAGACAGTCTTCATGTCGCGTTACGCTTGTTACCTTGCGATACAAAATGCAGACCCGAGAAAAGAAATAGTTGCCCAAGGCCAAACATATTTTGCAGTACAAACCAGACGGCAGGAACTGGCTGAACAGCAAATAGAAAACGAACGGCGGCTCCTTTTGAGAAGTGAGATGCACCGTCATAATACACAGCTTGCGGATGCAGCCAAAGACGCTGGTGTTATCGAACCTGTTGATTACGCCATCTTTCAGAATCACGGTTATATGGGATTATACGGCGGATTGACCGCTGAGGGAATTCACCAGAAAAAAGGGCTTAAAAAGACTCAGAAGATTCTTGACCACATGGGCAGCACCGAACTGGCGGCCAATCTTTTCAGAGCGACACAGACGGAAGAAAAACTTCGCCGCGAAAAAATCAAAGGAAAGACAGCCGCCAATATTACCCATCAGCAAGTGGGTGCTAAGGTACGCCAGACAATAAAGGAATTAGGCGGAACCATGCCCGAAGACCTTCCGGCAGCCGAGAGTATAAAAAAAATTGAGACCGGGCAGCAAAGACAAATCAAGAAAAGACAGAAAAATTAGTTTCTTAAAAATACAAACACAGACTTCTTTTTGACAAAAAGTTTATACCCAATGCGAATAATTGAATAAATTTCAGATAAAAATGCTTGGTGTGTGAAGCATACTGTCACACGATCTTAATCCTGGAGACAATATCGTGAAAGAAATCTTTCGACCAGATTGACAGAGTCTCGGGGTCTTTTACGAAGGCAGATGTTTCGATTCGGGCTTTGTTGATATTGAGAACGTCAATGGCGTCATGAATAAGCTTTAAAAAGGCATTTCCTGTCAACACCTTCGCCCCTTTCCAATCGCCTGTTTGCCTCATTCTCTGTTCAAGGTGAGCGAGGTGAAGTTCGGGATGATGCGATATGTACCACACAAGGTCATACCAGTCTCTTCCCTTTACCCGTGTCTTCCATCTTCTGCATAGTACGGCATGCATCTTGCCTGCAAAAAGATCAGACAATACAAGCACCCTTACCGGAAATGGAATAGGGGCCAGCAGATATTTTGTTTCAGTGGAGAAGTCAGGAGGAGGGTTTGTATCAACCTCCAGCTTTATTTTAAGCAATTGTCCCTTGGGAATTTCTTTGAGGATATCTTGGCCGATATTTATTACAAGCATCTGGCTGAAGATCTCCGCTTTGAGGAATGCAGATTGAACAGGTCCGACTATAGCCTTGTTCTTCTGTTCAAGATGCATGTCGAATCCGAATGCCTGGAGTTCCTTTTCAAGTGATGAGCCGAAAGAGCCAAGATCGAAGTGATTCATTGGCTCAAGCAGTGTGAAGTCGAGGTCTTCTGAAAATCTATCAAGGCCATATAGGATTCTAAGAGCGGTTCCCCCATAGAAAGCAGCTTTGTCAAAAAACTTGCTTCGCCACAGACCGAGCAGGGCAACCTCTTGAATGATCTCCCTTAGGGCTTTTGTATAATCCTCAAGTCTTGTGCAGGGGTACTTCTGCAGCATCTGAATTATCGCTTCATGCATTATCTGCCTCGCTTTCTTGGCTCTGAATCTTTCTTAGCAGATTACCCAGTATCATCAGCTTGGAGGAGCGGTAATGTTCTGATGACTCAGTAATGCGTGAGAAGCTGAATTTGCTAAAGATATCCCGGTCAATTCGAAGGTCATCGAAAAGGTATGCTTGAAGCCCTTTGATGGTTCTTATCTCGGAACCGCTATCAATGAATATTTTATCAGCAAGGGCCTTTTCCGGTGTGGCGATAAGGAATGCTCCGCCATCATCCAATTCGATTCTTGTCATGCCTGTCTGAAATGCCGGCAGGGGTATCATGCGGTATGTAAATTGCCCGACAGGCGTAGTAAATGATCTTGACCGTCCTGTTGTTACAGAAGTGAGGGTTTCAACCCTTTCCGGAATCAGGCCATAATATGAAAGGGCATAGTCAAGAGAGATGTATGAGGGACCATAGATTAGATTGGCGAGGATTTCTCGTGAGTAAGGCCGCTT
>CAYNVT010000042.1:9124-31133 GCA_964400685.1 uncultured Bacteriovoracaceae bacterium
ATATATAATCCCTTTTTTACTCGAATTATCTGCTGCTTTTTTAAAAGATCGGTAATCTTATCCCTGGGGCGGGAATATTCCTTGAGACTTGTAGTAAGCATCTGATAATCGAACTCTTCCCTCGCTATAGCCTTTCGGATTTGTTCTATCATTGCTTTCATATACCATTTCCTGCATAGTATGTCGACATATCATCGACATACTATGCACATATTACAAGATGGGTACATTTCTCTACCGAAAAGTTCACACAGTGAAAAGTTGAAATCCTTTCGTTCCGACCAGTTTAACAGCTTAAACAACGAGCTTTGCTTTACAATATATGCTTTGACTCCTTAACCGAGCAGCGCTGTCTTAAAAAACATAATCAGAATGAAAGATTTAATAGTATTTCTCCCGGCTGACGTTCAACCTCTATGCTTTTTTTTGCAACATCGCACTTGTAGGTCAGATAGCAGTGATGTCTGGGATCGCTTAATATTGAGGGCGTGAATGCGGCAAGATTTGTCCCCTTGCATCTGGCCGACGGCGCAAGTAGACCGGGGTGTCCTTCATTATGCAGCCTTTCGCCGATCTGGTGGGTCAGGCTGTAATCATCGCCGGTGAGCCCTGGAAACTTCTTTTCTTTTCCAGTCAGGTCGATAAGTACGGCAGTGCAGTGAACCAGATAAACCGCACGTTCTCTTATTATGATGCCCATGTTTCCTTCAATCCTGAGTTCGTCAGACATCATATGGTATGCGGTTTCGTGAATCGTGGTATCAAGTTCAATGGAACCGTACCAGACGCCGAAAAGGCCGTTTGAGTATCTCGTGTTCAAGTAAGACTCTGTCTCAAACGGGTATCCGATAGCGGTTGAGTAAAGAAATCCCCTGTTTATCAACCCGGTGGGCATGCCCGATTTGACCCTCATTTCCGCGGCTACCGCCACGCTGTTTGCAAACGCGCTGCCCTCTGCAAGGTCATCGAACAAATCGCAGGACTCTCTAAGGGAGTTTATATTTCTGAAAACATCGCTGTTGAAATCAACCGACCTGTCAAAGAGGGCTTTCACTTATCAATGGCCCCTGATGAAATCAAGATACCGGGCGACCTTGGCTATTCCGATTAAACCCTGTTCTTTCATCACGGCAAGCGGCGTAAGGTTATCAAAAGCGGTGTTCCGCCTCGTCACCCACGAATAGAGGATATCTTCATTTTGAGGATAGAGAAGGCGCAGCGCCTTATGTATGGCCAGTAGCCAGCCTGCGCGGTCGAGCATGTCCCTGCTTATGGGGAGCGCTTCACCCTTTGCATACCTTGCAAGCATTGAACGGCTCCTGGGGCTTAAGCCCAGCAGATCAAGCTGGTCGGCGGCTGTGAGCTTCCAGCGAGCAAAGAGCCTGATAATCATTTTGGCCAGCTCACTGCGGGATGCTTCCGCATTAAGATCAACCTCGGCCGGTTGTTTTTTGACCGCCTGCATACTTCCCCCCTTATTTCAATTTGATGTCTATAAATAACCTTCTTATGGCCATTTGTCTACAATAAGATTTTGTGTTCCAATAGTAGCTTATAAAATCTCAAACCGGCGACTCAGGCATGAGCCCTTCTTTGGAAAAGCTTAAGAAGTCGCTGCCTGCAATGATGATGTGGTCCTGGACCTTGATGTCTATATGTTGAAGCGCATCCATGAGCTGGCGGGTAAGTTCGATATCGCTTTGCGAGGGCTTGAGAGTTCCTGACGGGTGGTTGTGCGCAAGGATTACCGAGCACGCCTTGTGGCGTATGGCCTCTTCAACAACATGCCGCGGCAGGATTTGCGCCTCTTTCACGGTGCCCGAGCTTATGAGTGCCGCATAGTTTATCTTGAGCTGCGCATCGAGACAGAGCACATAAAAGACCTCTTCGGTGCGGCCCGCCATTAGCGGAAATACATAACGCGCCGCCTTTTCGGGGTCATTCAGTTTAGGGCTGTCCTTTGAGGCCTTGCCGCTCATATATCTCCTGAGCGCCTGCGGCAGCATTGACAGGAAGGCTGCCGCACTCTCACCCATGCCTTCTATTGTTGCGAGATCTTTCGGGTCAGCCTCAAGCACGGCGGAAAGGCTGCCGAACCTTTTTATAAGCCTGTGCGCGATCGGGTTCGTATCGCTTCTGGGAATGGCATAAAAGAGCAGCAGCTCAAGGACCTGATGGTCATCGAACGCGTCAAGCCCCTCTTCGAGGAACCTCTTCCTCAAACGCTCCCTGTGCCCTGAATGAAGATTAGCCTTACCCATGACTTGCTTATAATATGGATTTGAAAAAGGTGGGATAACAATTTTTTTAAGACTGTCTTATAAATTCCTATTCCAGCCTGAAGGCTACTGTCATTTTAATAATATATATTTTTGTTATAATTAATTATTGTCATATTATCGTTTTCAGGCTATATTATTATTAAGTTATATCGATATAATTTAATGCATTATCATGAATAACCCGTACTGTTATGTTTTCTTTAGTTAAATTTGATAGGGCTTTAAAAAGGGGGAATAAAATATCATGAATCATTTTGAAAGAAGCGTTGTACGTTTGATGCAGTCCGGTTACATCGAGGTTGCCCTGTCAGGCGATCTCGCCATCCTTAAGCACAAGACCGGCACTTACGCCTATGTTCACGGGGCAAAAACAGCCCAGGGAATACCGCCAAAAGACATACTTTGCCAGTACGGGCTGCTTGAAAAATATTACGATCAGGACACAGCGGAGCGCGCCTAGACAATAAGCCAACCGCCTGAATCCTCTTTCAGGCAACCATTTAAACTGACCTCGTTACACTTAAGCTGAAAACAGGCCTTAATGATTTGCCTTAGGCCTTTCTTCTCTTATTATAATAAACATTGACGAACACAGGAAAGCACGGAGAAGAAGTGTGAGATAAAAACGCTTCCGGCCAGCCAATTTTTCATTGACATATAAAAAGATATCAAGGCTAGATGACACTATAATATTTCATGTGAGGGGGCTAAACTTTATGAAAAAATGGATTTCTATTTTTATCACTTTAATGTTTTTCCTTCCTTTTACAACGCAAGCAGCCGACTGGAAAACTTACCCCTACAACGATCCTGCCTCAAAGATAGTGCTGCCTGATGACGAGGGTTCCCACGCGCCGGTACTGGGCCTCGAGTGGTGGTATGTGGTCATACATGCAACGGGAGAGACTACAGGCGATAAGTATTCGATCCTCGTCACTCATTTCAGCAACCAGTTCAGGTTTTTTACCGTCACCAATGTCACACAGCAAACCCACAAAAGCGGAACGACGATGGGCTTACTGAATTCGAAACACGGGTCTCTCAATGTCAAACAAACTACCCAGTACGGAACCGACTATATGAGAACCAGAAAAGATTCGGGCGGAAACCTCATCCCGTTCGAATATGAATTTGAAACCAACCATTCAGACATGCACGTAAAAGGGCAGCTAAAATCATTAAAACCGCCGATGATGGTCGGAGGAACCGGCTATGTACCGATAGGCTCAAGCGGAAACAGCTGGTACTATTCGCTGACCAGACTCGATGTCGACGCCGTCCTTACCTATAATGGCATCACCGAGAGGATCACAGGCCTAGGATGGTTTGACCATCAATGGGGAGAATTTCTGGTATCGCCTGTAGAACTGTACGGGGTGTTTGAAACATATGAATGGTTCTGTGTTCAGCTCGATAACGGCGCGGAAATCATGATAAGCAATATCTTTGACAGAAACTATAACCTCCCCTACGGCGGGAAATACGGCGGAATCCAGTATTGCGGCCCCGACGGCTACACTGTCCCCGGCCTTACTTCAATATTTACCAGGACAGGCTACTGGCAGGACCCAGAGAGCAAAAATTACATGTCCATGGGATGGACTCTTGAAGCGCCTGCAATAAACTTGAAGCTGACACTGACCCCCGAGTTCAAGAACCAGATGGTCAAGTTCCCCTTGAACGGCGATTTCTGGGAAGGAAGTATACATGTCACCGGAACCCTTGACAATGTCCCGGTAACAGGCCGCGCATTCGGGGAACTGATGCATCGCTATGAAATACCCAGGCTTACCGTAAATGTGGAGAACTACCTTAAAAAGACAGTGTATAAAATGAACGAGACGATAAAGGCAAACTGGAAGGTAAGGAACCCGGACATGGGCAATCCTCTGACATATGATGTCGAACTGGTTTCGTCGGATAAAAAAATACCGGTCATTCAGGGCATCAAGGGGAACAATGTCGCGTTCACCCTTGGTGACATACTTCCCTCGGGAAGCAAGGCCGGTTTCTTCAGAATCAAAGTAACCGCATATTCAATTGATAAGGTCATTCAGGGCAGCTCGTTCTCGCTTTATTTGATGAATAAGCCCTGACATATGCTCTGCAATCAAGCATTGAGAGTGATTTTAATAATAAATCAAATTACGGGGAGATTATAATTTATGAAGAGAGCTGCTCTTGTTTTAATTGCATTGCTGCTGCTGCCTGCTTATTCCCATGCCTATGATCTTAAGGCATATCCGTTCCTTGATCCGCAGAAGATTGTCCTGCTTCAAAGGGATGGCGTCTCCCAGCCGCCGAGCATTCATCAGCGGTATCGCAGAGCGGAATTCGACGCCGACAAGCCTTTTTTTCAGTGGTGGTATTTTGCGATAAAAGATCACAGGAACAACCGCTACTTCGCATTCGACTACAGCGTATCCGACTGTGCTGATGACATGACCAACAGGGGCGCATATGTTCTGTTTGCAATGGTTGATAAGGGAAGCGGGAAAAACTTCCAGAAATACGAGCGCTATCCTTTTGAAAATTTCAAGGCCGAACAGGATTTCGACGTTACGATCAGGAACAATCAGGATACCGATTTCGAGATAGAAGTCATCGACAACGACACTTATCATGTACGCGGTAAGATGAGGAACCCTTCAAATGTCTGGTTTGCTGAAGGATGCGACCCGGCAATGTACATAGAGTGGGACCTCACCATTCACAGGAATTACGGCTGGTACGGCCAGTATGACATTCAGAACATCGCAAAGGCCGTAGGCCTAATACACTGGAACACATACTCGCATGACTCCGAAGTCGAAGGCTTCATTACAATCGGCGGCACAACGTATAACATAGAAAGGACTGAGGATTTCAGGGCCTACTGCGATATGAACTGGGGAGAAAATTTCCCTAAGGGCACACCCTCAATCGATTTCCCGTGGGGCTGGTATCATGTAAACGTGCCGGATGCGGACCCGAAAAAAGACCTCTCGATAATAGCCGGAGTCGGCAGGCATAACCTTGCAAATGCCCTTAGCGGCAAAGCCGCTCAGTCGAATATTCCCGGCATGGGCAAGTTCGCCGATATCAGGCTCGATGCTGATACGCATATCGGAGTCAGAAGCATCATCATGTCGCCAAAGTCTGTGGAGGATGTTTATCAGCCGGGATTCGTAACCACAAACGACGGGTATGTGAAAATCTTCAAGATAGAGCGCGGCAACTGGGCGGTTTACACCGATGCGATAGGCTCGGCGAAAATCCCTTTGCATCAGAAGATTACAATTGAAACAACAAACTATAAGACCGTGATGGATTTCAACTCCGAGATAGGAGACTACAACCGCCTGCTCTTTCCCCATGAGGATTATATCTTCAGCGATTTTGAAGCGCTCGGGGTGAATGTCCATGTCGTTATTTCAAAGCTGACTGAAAAAACCACATATGCAAAATGGGATGTGGCCCGTAAATTCCCGGTCAGGATGAAAGTATTTGAAGTAATCCGCGATTTCACCTCCGACGACGGCGGTCTTGAATACGGATATAATGTAAACGAGTAGCGAATTAAAATGAGAGAGGCCTTGATAACGAGCCTCTCTCAACCTTTTTATAAAACAGATACCAACGATACCAATCTTACAGATATCTGATTCAAACTTCTTCACACCACCCTGGAATATTCCCGGTGCGGTTCTACTCAAATACGTGGGGCGTAATTACCCAATTATGCACTTTTTCAGATACTGTTTGAGCAAATCAATCAGCAATTTCATCTAGATGCAAGATGGTATTGTTCTTGCTAGGTATAATAAAAATTTGCGGTTTCTGGAGGTACAATGGGCGAAAATATCTATTTGCCGCATCCTGTACAAATTGCGCGAACACTCCCTCAGATTAAAGACCACCGGCTCTTCCAGCTCAAGAATGCTGATGGTTCCTCTTGGGAGAAGTTCGGGCATCAGCCTGGTCAGTTCATTGAGGTTTCCATCTTCGGCAAGGGAGAGGCCCCGATCAGCATTTCTTCCCCGCCAACAAGGAGTGATTCGCTTGAGATCTGCGTGCGTAAGACGGGAACGCTTACCAATGCACTTTTCGAACTTGGCAAGGGCTCGGCGCTTTCAATCCGCGGTCCATACGGCAGGGGTTTTCCGGTTGATACGTTCAAAGGCAAAAACCTGCTCCTTGTAGCGGGAGGCCTTGGTCTTGCGCCACTGCGCTCGCTGCTGCTGTATGTACTTGATAAGCGCAGTGAATTTAAAGACGTCATACTCATGTACGGCACCAATAACCCTGACAATGTCCTGTTCAAGTATGAGCTTTTAAGCTTTTTCGACCGTGACGACATCCGTTATCTGTACAGTGTTGACCGTGACGAGGAAGGTATCTGGAGGCAGTATGTAGGTGTCGTGACAGGACTCTTCGACCATACAGCCCTTTCACCTTCTGATACCTATGTGGCGCTGTGCGGACCTCCTATCATGTATCGCTTCGTGCTTAAAAAGCTCCTGAGTCTCGGTTTCAGTAAAGAGCACATCTACATGTCGCTTGAGCGCATGATGAAATGCGGCGTGGGCAAATGCGGACATTGTGCGATCGGAGATACTTACTGCTGCATGGATGGTCCGGTCTTCCCCTATCCTGAAATAGAGAACATAAAGGAGGCCATCTGATGAACAAGGCTTTGAGTGTCTGTCCATATTGCGGCTGCGGATGCAATTTCTATCTGATTAGTGACGGTTCTCGTGTAACAGGGGTGGAGCCCTGCCGGAACAACCCAGTGAATAAAGGCATGCTGTGTGCCAAAGGCTGGAATGCCTATGATTTCGTGAATGCTCCCGACAGGCTCAAGAAACCCCTTATCAGGGTGGATGGCGAACTTAAGGAGGCTTCATGGGAAGAAGCCCTGTCTCTGGTTGCCAAACGGCTTAAGGAGTTATCTGTTAATTCCGGCCCTGAAGCACTAGGATTCCTCTGCTCTGCCAAGGTGACCAACGAGGAAAACTATCTTTTAATGAAACTTGCCAGGGCCGTATTCAAGACCAACAATGTGGACCATTGCGCACGGCTTTGACACAGCGCAACGGTGGCCGGTCTGGCTGCCACATTCGGTTCAGGCGCAATGACAAACTCTATTGAAGAATTCGAGGATGCCGACCTTATTCTTCTCACAGGCACCAACACTACTTCACAGCATCCGCTCATAGGTACACGCATTTTAAATGCAAAGGAGCGGGGCGCCAGCCTTATAGTAGTCGATCCCAGGACTATCCCGCTTGCCGAGTTCGCCGATGTGCACTTGCAGCAGAACATAGGCACTGATGTAACTGTTTTTAACGGAATGATGAATATCATAATTGCCGAATATCTTTATGACAAAGAGTTTGTCGAGACACGTACAGAAGGTTTCAATGAACTCAAGGAAGCGGTCAGCCGTTATACTCCAAAGGTTGTAAAGGCCATTGCAGGCGTATCGACGCGTGACCTTGAAAAAGCCGCCCGTATGTATGCAAAGGCGGACAAGGCAATGATTGCATATGCCATGGGTATCACCCAGCACATAACAGGCACGGACAACGTCAAGACAATAGCCAACCTGGCAATGCTGACCGGCCATCTCGGTAGGCCCGGAACCGGCGTCAATCCGCTCAGGGGACAGAACAACGTGCAGGGGGCGTGCGACATGGGCGGCCTGCCGAATGTCTTTTCAGGATACCAGCCTGTAACAAATGACGACGCCCGCAAAAAGTTTGAAGCTGCATGGGGGGTGGAGTTAAATGCAAAGCCTGGAATTACCATGATCGACATGATGTCGGCTGCTAAAAAGGGCGATTTCAAGGCCATGTACATAATGGGGGAAAATCCCATATTGAGCGACCCTGACAGCACGCATGTCGAACAGGCGCTATCCAACCTTGATTTTCTGGTAGTGCAGGACATATTCCTTACTGAAACAGCAAGGCTCGCCGATGTCGTGCTTCCGGCGGCATCTTTTGCTGAAAAAACCGGTTCTTATACCAATACAGAGCGGCGCGTACAGGCAGGCTTTAAAGCAATCGACCCCCCGGGACAGGCGCGTGCGGACTGGGAAATTATCTGTGACATAGCGCGCCATGCCGGTTATGAAATGAAATACTCATCACCTGAAGAGATTCTTGCCGAAATCAATACCCTGACACCGTCATATGCCGGGATTACATTTGAACGGATTTCGAGTTCTTACGGATTGCAGTGGCCATGCCCCAATAAAGAGCATCCGGGTACTCCTGTACTTCACAAGGACAAGTTTACCCGTGGTCTCGGCATCTTCCTGCCATGCGGCTTCAAGCCTCTGGCCGAAGCACCTGACGAGGAATACGATTTTCTCCTCACGACAGGACGCGTGTATTATCAGTACCACACAGGGACAATGACCCGTAGATCCAGCCTCCTCGAAAGAGAGGCGCCATATGCACTTGTACAGATCAATCCTGACGACGCCGCACGGCTTGATATTAAAAACCGTGACACAATCGAACTTTCCAGCCGTCGTGGGACAGTAACAGCCAGGGCGGAAGTAACTGAGCGGGTGCCGCGAAAGTTACTGTTCACGACATTCCACTTCCATGAATCACCGGTTAATACCCTTACTAACCCGGCATTCGACCCTGTTTCAAAGATACCGGAATATAAAGGCTGTGCAGTCAAGATCAGGAGGATATCATGAAGTTGTTAGCCAGAACCGACCTGCCGGGCATTCTCAAAGACTGGGCCAGGGACTGCACGGTTATTTGCCCCGCTGTTACGCCTAAGGGTGACATAATATTCGATGGCTTCAATGAAGCCACTTTCACCCTTGACTATGGCAAGCCGGCACTATCGCCCAAATCCTTTTTCCTGCCTCACAGTGAAGTTATTTTCGAACTTGTTGACGGTCAGTATAAGGAAATAAAGCCAGCTGAAAAGGTAATTATTTTCGGGATACGCGCATGCGACATGACAGGACTTGTTCAGTCCGGGAGCTTCATGACCAGGGACAATAATGACCCGTACTACCAGGCGCGGATCGACAATGTAATTACTATCGTAATGGCCTGTACGGGGCCACAAAATGCAACATGCTTCTGTACGACAACCAGAAGCGGACCGGCCTCTGCCGGGGGATTCGACTTGCAGTTTTATGACCTGGGCGAAAATCTTTTAGTTGAAACAGGCAGTGAGCGCGGGTCAGACCTTTTATCCTCGCCGGTCTTAACGGACATTGACGATAATGAAGCATCCGGCCTGATTTCAGATTTCTGGCATAAGGCATCAGAATCAATCCCTCAAGTAAACAGTATCCGTGACGCAATGGCTGAATTGACAGCTGGTACCGACTGCTCAAAGGTATGGGAGAAGCTGGGCAATAAATGCATTACATGCGGTGGCTGCGCATTTGTATGCCCGACATGCACCTGCTTCAATGTGTATGACCAGGCAAAGGATAATGCAAACGGCGTACGCATAAAGGCATGGGATGCATGTCTTTACAACGGGTTCACGCTCGAGGCGTCATGTCACAACCCGCGCCCGACTCAGGCTTCGCGGTTGCAGCGCAGGCATGAGCACAAGCTGCTCTATTTCAATAACACGGATGTCGATGGCGGGCTTTGCGGCTGTGTGGGGTGCGGCCGCTGCTCTGATTTTTGCCCTGTTCATATTGGAACGCTTGAAGTGGCGCAGGCTATTGTCGAATCTCAGCTAAATAAATCCGGAGGTAAGGATGACTGATAAGAAATATAACGTACTGATTGTCGATGACGACCAGGATTATGGCGAGGCCTTGAAAATCGTACTGGAAAACCAGGGTTTCAGGATCAGGCACGCATTGAACATTCGTGACGGGCGGGCTTTTATAGATGAAGAACGTCCCGATGTAATCATTCTGGATGTCATGATGGAAAAGATGACAGATGGATTCAACCTGTGTTCGGATCTGAAGAATGATGCGACATGCAGTACAATTCCTATACTTATGGTTACGGCTGTTACAGATAAAACAGGTTTCAAGTTCTCTCCGGAAACTGATGGGGAATATCTTCAGGCTGACGACTATGTATCAAAACCTATCCCTGTTTCCGAGCTTGTTGCACGGATTAAGAAACTTATTAATAAGTAAAGAACAGGCGCAAAGGCCCTGAATTCAAGAACATCGATTCTCCTTTGCGCCTGTTTCAATTTCTTCGTCTTCATCCCGAAAAGCCCTGGCGTAATGTGTATAAACTCCCCATATGGGGCACAATTCCCCATAAGTATCCTGATTCCATGCATGAAATGATTATATATGCTGCGATTCCAGTATGTTGGAAAATGGTATCAATCTTGCCTTACAATTATACAAAGATACAATAATCATAATTGTCTCATATAAATCAATTCAGGAGGGTTCACATGGCAAAAGGAAAAATACTTATTGTGGATGATGACAAAGATTACAGTGAATCACTCAAGTTGATGCTTGAATCACGTGGCTTTAATGTAGAACAGGCTTACAACATAAGGGAGGGAAGAGATTCAGTAATTAACGAAAAACCCCTGTTAATTATTCTTGATGTCATGATGGAGAAAATGACCGATGGGTTCGACCTTTGCCGTGAATTGAAGGCAAACGCTGAATTTTGCTCAATACCAATCCTTATGCTTACTGCGATAACAGACAAAACAGGTATAAAATATTCCCTTGAAGAGGATAGTGAATATCTTCCGGCTGACGATTATATCTCAAAACCGGTTTCATTTGCCGAACTGATTCATAAAGCAGAAAGGCTTATAAATGCCGTGGCATTAAAAGTGTAAACATTGAATCACAGGATTTTTAAATATTATTGATACCCCTTGATTTAACGATGTCGTGTATTACTTATTCATGCAAATTGATTTTATGCTTTCATAATGTTATTTTATAAGGATATGCTCTTGAAAAAACCATTAAGCCTCCAGGCATGGCTGATTATTGTATTCTTAATCGCAACCAGCCTTACAGGAATGATAACTTCAGCGGTCGGCATCAGAATAATAAATACCAACACAAACGACCTTCTCAACAGGGAAATAAGGCAAAACAGCAACACTGCGAAACTCATCTATAATTACCATCTCGAGAAACTCACCACGCAATTGCATATTCTTTCTTTAGAATGTTCATTGCATGAAGCATTTTTAAGCAGTGAATCAGAGCCGAATGAAGTGCTCAGGACATTGATGAAGAACCGGATAAGGACTTCTGAAGATCTTCCGGGCCTGGACATGCTTGCAATAACCGACACTTCCGGAAATGTTCTCTATAACGCATCGAACCCCGGATTCGTTAGAAATAACCTGCTCTGGGATCCCGTAGTAAAAGATTGTCTGGAATATAGAAATACGGTTTCAGGTACAATCCTGATGTCCCTTAAATCAATAAAAGAAGAGAATCCCAGACTGGTAAACAGGATTCAAATCCCTCTGATAAGCACACCGCATTCCATAACTTATCCTTATGCCATTTTAAATGAGGGGATGGTTCTGCGGTCAGCATTCCCGATTATCGACAGCAATAATAACCTTCTCGGTGCCCTTGTAGGCGGTGTACTCTTAAACAGGGACTTCTCCATCGTGGATCAGATCAATGATACGCTCTATCATCAGGAATCATACAAGGGTAAAAACCTCGGATACGCTACCATATTTCTGGGCGGGGTAAGGATATCAACCAACGTCCTGACGTCTGAATCTAACCGGGCTGTCGGAACAATAGTCTCAGAAGAAGTCTATGACCGGGTGGTGAAATCGGGAAAGGAATGGACAGGCAGGCGGGCTTTCGTTGTAGACAACTGGTATTTCAGTACATACATACCTATCAGGGATCCGGATAATAAAATTATCGGCATGATTTATACCGGCATACTTGAAGAAAAGTATATGGACCAGCAGGAAAGAACCATTATGGTGTTTCTTGGAATAACAATAGCGGGAGTGTTTTTTGCATTCTTCCTTTCCTATTCCCTGAGCCTTTTAATTGTAAAGAGAATGCGGATACTTAAAGAGGCCACCGAAGCAATCGGTTCCGGTGACCTTGCTTATCAGGTGAAATCCAACGGATCTTCAGGGTTTAACATGCTTGAGGATGCCCTGAACAATATGGCTAAATCACTTAAAGAAAGGGATGAAAGGCTGCAAAAGGCTTTCATCCAGATAACCAAAGCTGAAAGGCTTGCCGCAATAGGCCAGATGGCTGCAGGTGTTGCACATGAAATTAACAATCCCCTGGGTGGAATCCTGCTTTATTCAAGCCTGGTGCTTGAAGACATGTCTCAGGAAGACGGCAGCCGCAGCAATATGGAAAAAATAATTTACCAGGCGAACAGGTGTAAACTGATTGTACAGGAACTCCTGAGCTTTTCGAGGGCACCGCAGACTGAAATGATACAGCTTGATATTAACAGGATAATCACGTCAACACTTGATCTTGTAAAAATCCAGAGTGTTTTCAGTGAGCTCGAAGTGATAACTGATCTGGGCACAGACCTTCCGGAAATTTATGGTGATCGCCTCAGGCTCGAGGAAGTGTTCATTAATCTTTTTACCAATGCGGCTGATGCGATGAAAGGAACAGGCAGGTTGACTATCAGGACAAAATATACTGACAACGCCTTCGTCAGAATCTGGATTGCGGATACTGGTTGCGGGATTGAAAAATCATATTTATCCGATATATTTGAACCATTCTTCACAACAAAGGATCCCGGTCAGGGAACCGGGCTTGGGCTTTCAATCGCTTATAGTATTATCAAGAATCACAATGGCATTATTGAGGTTGAAAGTGAACCCGGGAAAGGAACTACTTTTATTATTACGCTTCCTGTTTTACCACAGGAACATAGCATATGATCAAGGAGCAGCATCGGGTGAAAACAGAGAAAAGAAGAATCCTGATAATTGATGACGAAGAATCCATCAGGGATGGATGTTGCCAGGCCTTTAACAGATGCGGTTTTATCACCGATGCTGCCGGTGATTCACAGCATGGCCTGGAAATGGCAATGAAAGATATTTATGATGTTATACTTCTGGACATCCATATGCCCAAAATGGACGGCATTGAAGTTCTAAAAAGGCTTAAAGGCCATATTAAAAGCAAGGTAATAGTCATAACAGGATATGGCACGATCTCTTTGAGTGTTGAAGCCATGAAGCTTGGCGCATTTGACTTCCTGACAAAACCTTTTACAACCCATGAGATAATAAAAATTGTCCAGGATGCTATTGCCAGACCTGAAACTGAAACCTTTGATGAACCAATAAAAACATTAATAGGCAACAGTGATTATTTAAAGGAACTCAAGGATACGGTGAAAAGGGTTGCGAGAACAAACAGCACAGTGCTCCTGACAGGCGAGAGCGGTACAGGAAAAGAACTCATTGCCAGTACGATCCACAAATTGAGTTCAAGGGCGAACAAACCATACCTGCCGGTGGATTGCTCTTCCCTGGTTGAAAACCTGATGGAAACAGAACTTTTCGGCCATGTCAAAGGCGCCTTCAGCGGAGCGACCGAAACGCGTGACGGCCGCTTCCAGATGGCTGATAACGGAACATTGTTTCTTGATGAGATCTCAAACCTTAGCCTTACTGTTCAGGCCAAACTTTTAAGGGTTATACAGGAACATGAAGCGCCAAGGGTGGGCAGTTCAATACCTGAGAAAGTGGATGTGCGCCTTATAACCGCAACAAATAAAGACCTTCGATTGATGGTTGATAAATCCGAATTCAGAGAGGATCTTTTTTACAGGATTTCTGTTGTGCCCATTCACATAAAGCCCTTGAGGGAGCATAAATCTGATATTCTGCCGATCGCAGAGTATTATCTTGATCTGTTCAGCAAAAAACACAGCAATAAAAGATTTATTCTTTCAGAGGATGCCAAAAAGTCCATAATATCATACAGCTGGCCCGGAAATGTCAGGGAACTTAAAAACACCATGGAAAGGCTTTGTGTGCTTTGCAACAATGAAGAAATAACCATGTCGGATATCTTATACTATGGACAGAAAACCGAGCCTAAAACACCTGTCTTTGACTCGGTTACAGGCAGGATGACTCTTGTGGAAGTTGAGAAGGAACATATTGAAAAGGCCCTGGGCCACTTTAATTACCATATATCAAAAACAGCGGTGTTCCTGGGAATTGACAGGAAAACCCTCAGATTGAAAATCAGGAACTATGGAATAAAAACCAATGAATGAACTGGCTATGGGTAAAAGTGTATCCCGTATGGGTATATTCACCCCTATCGCCATATTTTAATTTTTTTTGCTTATTTTTTTGTTTAATAATATCGATGTAATACATATTGGCACCCCATTTGCTGTTATAATTAAATATAATTAAAGGAGGTGACAGATGAGCTCAAAGAAAAAAGTCCTTATTATTGATGATGACCATGATTTCTGCAATGCAACCAAGCTTATTCTTGAGAACGGCGGATTTGAGGTTTTTGTCGCCGAGGATGGAAAAAGCGGGGTTGAGCTGGCAACCAGACTGCATCCGGATCTGGCTATTGTTGACATGATGATGGAAACATGGAGCGAAGGTTTTAATGTAGTATCGAGATTGAGAGGTTCTGACTCAACCAAGAATATAAAGCTGATAATGTTAAGTGCTGTTGACCTTCACGGCCCTTATGAAGAGCCAACCCAGCCGACAGAGGAAGAACCGAAAATCGAGAGGGTTTTAACAAAACCCATCATGGCGAATGACCTGATTGGCCAGATTAAAGAATTAATCGGATAAACAGTAATGTCAGAACCGGAAAAAGCCCCGCTCATTCTGATTATAGACGATGAAGAATCAATTAGAGACGGTTGCCAACAGACTCTTACCAAATCAGGGTTTGAAGTAATAACATCCTCTGAAGGAACCGACGGTATCCGCATTGCCAGGGAGAGGAAGCCTGACATGGCATTTCTTGATCTCAAAATGCCAGGTATGACAGGCATGGAAGTCCTGGAGGTCCTTTCCAAAGACATCCCTGATATTGTTCTTGTAGTAATAACAGGGTACGCAACTATAGTGTCCGCGGTCGAAGCGATGAAAAAGGGCGCTTATGATTACCTTCCGAAACCCTTTATCCCTGATCAGTTGAGGGTTATGGCTCAGCGCGGGCTTGAGCATCGCAACCTCAAGATCGAGGCAAGAAAGCTCAGAGAAGATAAAGAGATGTTCGAAAAAAGTTTTATAACATTTGTCAGCCATGAGATGAGGTCGCCGCTTGTAACGGTTCTTCAGTATCTGGAAACCATGACAGTCCTTTATGCAGGTAAATTTGATGCACAGTGTGATGATATATTGAACAAATGCACTATACGAGTTAAAAGTCTTGAGGATCTTGTAAACCACTGGCTTGACATCGACAGGGTTGCAAGTGAGTCGTTTTCAATGTTAAAGGAGCCCGTTAATCTTCCCAAACTGATTCAAACCGCAATTGAAGATATGTCTCCGATTTCCGAGAAAAGGGAAATCATTGTTACGCTTGCCCCCTACCCTGATAACCTGCCTGAGATTCTTGGCGACCATGAAAGTCTGCTGCGCGTAATAAACAACATTATCGGAAATGCAACCAAATATACGGGCCCGGGCGGCAGTATTACTTCAAAAATATCATATGATGACTATTATGTTACAATTGAAATAACTGATACGGGAAAAGGCATACCTGCTGATAAAATCCAGTTTATTTTTGAACCTTTTTACCGTGTTCAGGGCAAAAGGGAACCGTACAGAGGTTCCGGGCTGGGCCTCACATTCTGCAAAAAAATTATGGATGCACATAATGGACGTATTGAAGTCACCTCGAAGGAAGGCTTCGGAACTACTTTCCTCCTGAAATTTCCAAGATAAATTTAATCAGGCTCGATCCACGGTCTTGTATTGTCGATAATATAATCGGAGATATTATTAACCATGCAATTGCCACATAGATGAACCATCTTTTGTGACTTTATTTCTCTGACAGTATATGTCTTTTCACAGGTTTCCTTGCACAGGAAGCATCTGTCTTTAGAATCTCCCTCATGGCATTCATACATATGATCATCACCGAATCTGCTTTTCATAATTAAATATAATTATCACAAATATCAGCAGTAACCAATATTGAAATATGAACAACATCATTGAATTTTTTAAAAATAATTGATGATGCGCCTGAGGTGTAAAACACCCCGCTGCTGGGTAGATTCACCCCATGATACATCAATCGCTGAAGTGCTGGCATGCACCTTTGTAATTTAATCAGGTAGTTGGGACGATGGTATTAGATTTGCCTTACCCTTATTTGACAGCATGCTTTTATAGGGGAGGGATTAATTTATGCTTGTAGTTGTGTGTGTCAAACAGGTGCCTGATACGACACAGGTAAAGATTGACCCTGTGACAAACACACTGATCCGTGAGGGCATCCCGTTTATCATGAATCCTTTTGACACGCATGCCATTGAAGAAGCTCTCCGTTTAAAAGATAAATTCGGGGTTAAGGTTGCAGCAATCTCCATGGGGCCGCCCAATTCGGAGATGACGCTTCGCAAGGCATTGTCGCTGGGAGTGGATGAGGCGGTTCTTTTATCAGACCGCGCATTCGGCGGGGCCGATACTCTGGCAACCAGCATGGTTTTATCAGAGGCAATCAAAAAACTGGGATTGAAGGATGAACTTGCCCTTGTAATCTGCGGCAAACAGACCATCGACGGCGATACTGCACAGGTGGGACCGGGAATAGCGATCCGTTTAAACCTTGTTCCTTTGACCCTGGTAGACCGTATCGAAGACCTGGATTTAAAAAATAAAAGAATTATTGCAAGCAGGAAGCTCGAAGGCCGTCATGAAAAAGTTCAGGCCAGGCTGCCGGCGCTGCTGACGCTGGTCAGGGAAATTAATAAGCCCCGCTATCCCAGTGTTCCGTTGCGACTGGAAGCACAGGACTTGCCTGTTGAGCTATGGGACAACAGTGTAATGAACCTTGATGTAAATCTGATTGGCCTCAAAGGTTCACCCACATCAGTAAGAAGGATATTTTCCCCCGAGCGTGAGCAGGGTGAGATATTAGGCGACGGTGTTAACGACCCTTCAGGTGCCTCCGCAATTCTGGTTGAAAGACTTATGCAGAAAGAATTGCTGACTTTGTAGTCAAAAAAAATGAAGGTCAAAAAATCATGAAAGACAAATAAGAGATGGATGACAAACCGGTAAAGAAAAAAAAACCGAGGGGAAGAGTTGTTCTCCTGCCGGATAAATGCATTGCCTGCGGGGGCAGGTGCGAAAGCTCATGCCCGACTGATGCTATTCTTCTTGATGCCAGGGGTGAACCCGTAATCGATGAGGAGAAATGTATCGGTTGCAAAAAATGCGTCAAGGTATGCCCGGCGCAAGCCCTTGAATTGTATTTCACGCCAGAAGAGCTCAAGATAATCAAGCAGCTTGATGAAGAAAAATCCCGTATCACGCCTGAATTTGTAGAAGAAACCGAAGATGACAGGCTCATTAAGTTCCTGGCCCAGTACAGGGGTGTATGGGTCTTTGTCGAGCAGACCGACTGCACTGCCGCCAAGGTGTCATGGGAACTGCTGGGTGTCGGTGCACAGCTCGCTTCAACGCTTCAAACCGAGCTTTGCGCTGTTGTTATCGGGCATAATGTCGAGAGCCTTTGCCATGAAGCCTTTACATACGGAGCAACAAAAGCATACCTGATTGATGACCCTGTTCTTCATGACTACAGGACGGCTACCTACCTTGAGGCCTTTTGCCGTCTTGTCGAGAATTACAAACCGGAAGTGATCCTTATGGGCGCGACCGGGCTGGGCCGGGACCTTGCGGGCGCTGTTGCCACAAACCTCAATACCGGTCTGACCGCCGACTGTACAGGGCTGGGAATAGATGAAAAAAGGCAGCTGCTGCAGACTCGTCCTGCCTTTGGCGGAAACATAATGGCGACCATTTTATGCGAACAGAGGCGCCCACAGATGGCATCCGTGCGTCCGCATGTTATGCCCATGCCGGCTAAAAAAGAGAACGCATCCGGGGAAATCATCCGTGAACACATATCAATCAAGGAAGAAGATATTTTATCAAAGGTACTAGAAGTAATTATTGATGCCGAACATATGGAAAGCGTGGATATATCCGGTGCCGAGTTCATTGTATCCGGAGGCCGCGGCATGATGGGGGCGGAAAATTTCAAACTGCTTCAGGACCTTGCTGCAGAACTGGACGGCGTTGTGGCCTGCTCCAGGAGTGCAGTCGATGCAGGTTGGATGCCTGTTGAGAGGCAGGTCGGGCAGACAGGTAAGACTGTACGCCCCAAAATATATATTGCATGCGGCATAAGCGGCGCAATCCAGCACCTTGTCGGCATGCAGGATTCCGACCTTATAATAGCGATCAACCGCGACCCTGAAGCCCCGATTTTTGAAGTCGCAACTTATGGAATCATCGGCGACCTGTTCCAGATTGTACCGGCGATAACCGGGCAGATACGCCAGGCAAAGGCTGCAAAAGTAAGCCTGAAGACATGCCGGGAAGGAAGTCAATCATGATATCGAGACCGGTTATATTTGCAGTTGTGTTTACAGTTGCCCTGGCTTTATTTTTCTGGAGTTGTATACGCCGTTTCGGGCTGGTTGAAGTTGGCAAACCTGAAAATCGCTTTGACAAACCGCTGTCAAGGCTTCGGGATACTTTCATATATGCCTTTGCGCAAAAAAGGGTGCTGCAAAAACCATTTGGCATCAATCATTTCATCCTGTTCTGGTCTTTCATGGTGCTTCTGCTTGCTAATATGGAATTTGTAGTAAAAGGGCTCTTTCCGGCCATAAGTTTAAAAGTGTTACCGGCGCTGATAAGTAACCCGATATATTTCTTCTTCGATATATTTTCGCTGCTGGCACTGATATGCGTAATCATTGCCGGCATCAGGCGTGCGATTGCACCCCCTTATCCGGGTTCTGTCACCCTGGATGCCTATATCATTTTGTCGCTGATTGCAGGTCTGATGACAGCCTATTTCAACCTGCATGGCGCTGAACTGGCGATTGGCGAAGAGACCGCGCCCATGCCTGTATCAGGGTTCTTAGCTTCAATATTCTATTCAGGCCTGACGCCTGAAAGGGCTCAACCCATAATCGAGTTCTGGTGGTGGCTCCATGCCTGCATCTTCCTTTTCTTTCTCAATTACCTTCCCTACAGCAAGCACATGCACATCCTGTCATCCATTCCGAGCTGCTATTTCAGGCGTTTTGGAAAAGCGAACACATTGCCGAAGGAATCCTTTGTAAAAGGCAACAGATTCGGAGTCGAAACCATTAAGGATTTTACCTGGAAAGACCTTTTTGATTCATACGCATGCACTGAATGCGGCCGTTGTCAGCTGGCATGCCCTGCTGCTATAACGGGCAAGCCGCTTAACCCCAGGCAGGTAATCCATGATTTAAAGATAAACCTTCTTAAAAACGGCCCGCTATTAAGGGCAGGCGGCAAACCTGAGCTGCCGCTCATCGGGGATGCTGCCGAGGGAAGCATTACTGAAGATCAGATATGGTCGTGCACTTCATGCGGGGCATGCATGGAAGTCTGCCCGGTGTTTATCGAGCAGATGCCCAAAATCCTTCAGCTCAGGCGTTACCTTGTGGAGATGAAGTCGCAGTTCCCAGAAGAGCTGTTAAACCTGTTTGAAAATATGGAACAAAGAAGCAATCCCTGGGGAATAGCGCCGACGGAAAGGACCAAATGGTGCTCGCAGATAAATGTGAAGCCCTTTGACAGTGAGACTGAATACCTCCTTTACGTCGGTTGCGCCGGCGCGTTTGATTCACGCAACAAGCAGGTCAGCATAGCACTTGCGAACATTCTGGATGCAGCCGGTATTTCATACGGTATTCTCGGCAAGGAGGAGATGTGCTGCGGCGATAGTCTGCGCAGGCTCGGAAACGAGTTTGTCTTTGATATGATGGCGAAAAACAATGTTAAACTCTTTGCTGATAAAGGGGTAAAAAAGATTATAACCATGTGCCCGCATTGCTTTTCCACCCTGAAGAATGACTACAGGCAATATGGCCTGAATGCAGAGGTCATCCATCATGCGGATTTCATAAATGATTTGATAGTAACCGGTGCTTTGAAGCTTAAAAAAACAGTGGATATGGGTAGAGTGGTCTTTCATGATTCCTGCTATCTCGGCCGCCATAACGGCATATATGAAACCCCGCGTAGTGTTATCAGCTCAGCCACCGGAAAGAAGCCTGAAGAAATGAAGCGCAACCGTGAAGCATCCTTTTGCTGCGGTGCGGGCGGCGGCAGAATGTGGATGGAAGAACACCTCGGGACACGCATAAATCTCACCCGTGTAACCGAAGCCCTTTTAACAAATCCTGACACTATCTGCGTTACCTGTCCTTACTGCATGACCATGTTTGATGACGGGCTCAAGGACAAGAATGCTGATAAAACCGCTGTGAAGGATATCGCCGAGATTGTTGCTCAGACTCTGAAGTAAACCGGGAATTATGAAGATATAATTATGATTTGTGAATATATATGGTGAAGCCATGAGAAGAATAAATGAACTGCTGTCAGCAATAATCTTGACTGCGACAATAATATCTTTTTCAGGCTGCGCCAAAGATTCCTCACCCGACGCAGAGGAAATTGAAATGACAAGGGAGGCTTCCATTCCAGAAGACGCAATCAAGGTAACGCCCGGAACTGACATCTACCCGGTAGTGATTCATTCTGCTCTATGGTCCGCACCTATTCCCATGCCTGGACCGGTAAATACAGCCGGCGTCGAGGATGCCCCGGTGATCACGCCAGACGGCCAGACATTCATTTTCTTTTTCACACCTGAGGGAAATACTGCACCTGAAAAACAGGTTCTTGATGGAATCTCGGGCATATGGTGGTGCACAAAAATTGGCGCAGTCTGGCAGGAGCCTGTGCGTGCTCATCTTGCGGACAGGGGGGAGTTCCATCTTGACGGCCCCTTTGCCGTCTGCGGCAATATGCTGTGGTTTGGTTCCATCAGAGCGGGAAACTATAATGAAATAGATATCTACACAGGAGAACTGATAGACGGTGAATGGCGGAACTGGCAAAATGCCGGAGAACAGTTAAATCTTGAATTTGGCGTGGGTGAACTTTATTTGACGGCTGATGGAAATTCCCTCTATTTCGGGAGAACAGAGGGCGGTTTCGGGCAGACAGATTTGTGGTTGACAACCAGAGACTCTCAAGAATGGTCAACGCCCGTCAACCTCGGAAATAAGATAAATTCGGCAGGAGACGAAAGCCGCCCGTTTATTTCCCCTGATAGTTCCGAGCTCTGGTTCACAAGAATGGCCAGTTCAAAGGGATACATGGGGCCTGCCATTTTCAGGGCAGTGAAGACCGGTCATACATGGAGCGAACCTGAAGAAATAGTATCAAATTATGTCGGCGATCCGGCGCTAGATAATGACGGCAACCTTTATTTCACGCATCTTTTCTATAATGCCGAAGGTCAGAAGATAGAAGCTGATATTTATGTGGCATATCGCAGGTAATAATCGAGAAAATCAAACAACTGCATCGATACAATTTAAGGCATGAGGGAAAGGTTATGGAATTTATTAAGAAGGGATGCACTTATTAGATTTAATTGGTAGCGGGGAGAGGATTCGAACCTCTGACCTTTGGGTTATGAGCCCAACGAG